>CAZQDW010000105.1:0-363 GCA_964592315.1 uncultured Candidatus Bathyarchaeia archaeon | reverse complement strand
GAGTACAGGTACATTGAAGTGGAGGGGCTTCTTATCTAACGAGCTCAAGGGTTTCTTTAAACTCTTTTGTTCCCGCCTTTTGCAAGATTTCATAGATGAACATCTCGGTTGAGAGAATGGTTACTCCCGCCTGTTTCATTCTCTCTAAACCAGTGAGCTTGTCATCAATGCTCCTAGAGGAAACAGCGTCGCTTACAACGCACATCCGGTATCTACTTAATCCGTCCACGGCCGTTTGGCTTATGCAGATATGCGTTTCAATCCCGGTCAAGATTATTGTTTTTGCTTCTAATCTCTGCAATGCATTATTGAATTGAGGTGATCGAAAGCACTTAAACTCAACTTTCTCCATGGGCTGTATGT
>CAZQDW010000104.1:0-6094 GCA_964592315.1 uncultured Candidatus Bathyarchaeia archaeon | reverse complement strand
CTACAGCTTGATCAAACGGGACTCGCTTACATCCGCTTGTATAGCAGTAGTAAAAGTCGTGGCCCTTCTCGTACTCAAGCCTTGCCTCAAGATTGTCTAGGATCCGCTTCTTTTGATTAAGTATGAAGCCCTCCAATTGATCCGGCTGAAGTCTCCAATGAAAGATAAACCATCCCGTTTCTTTGTCCCTCGTCCTTCTGAGAGCTACTAGAGAATGGTCATATAGCTTGTAGAGGATTTTTCTAACCTGGTTTAGGTTTATCTCGGTTTTAGCGACGATTTCTTCGTCTGTGGTTTCGTCGACCTCACTCATAATTTCGACTATCTTGACGGCTTCCTTCCCCCAAATAATCTCAGCGACTTTGAATAGGGTATTGTAGTCCACGACCAACAACAAGTTCCACCACGGCATTAATCATAACTATTATGTCAACCGAGAAACTTAAGTCTATCTTCCAATTGAGAGAATGATTCACTCTTTAGTCCTTTTGCCTATGACCATCTTACCCTTAGCCTGCGGCACAATTCCTATCTTGCTGTTGTCAAAGATCTTCCATAGCTCTCTTCCCTCAAACAATTCGTGTAGGAAGATAGATAGGGCGCTTATCTCAGAGTGGGGCTGTGAAGTAACGGCGACGTTCCAATCGGCTAGCTCAAATACTTCGCCTGGAACTTTTGCTCCTCCGACTACTATGAGTCTATCGATTGAGGATTCCTTTATTCTGGTGATAATATCCTGAATTGGAAGCCCGTACATTGTCAGGTGAATAACTTCCGCCTTTCGGGCCTTCCAATTCTTTACTACATTCTGCCAATCCCTTTCATACTCGACCTTGAAGGTTCCACCCCACGCATCGACGACCTCTTGAACAGTTTCCTCCAGCCTCTCATCTTTCTGGCCTGTGTATATGACTTTATCGGCTCCAAAAGCTCTTGCTGCTAGAAACAGGTGCGTGGTGACCCTCTTATCACGAGCCAGCCTATGACCCAGACGGAGAACAAAGGTTTTCTGTTCAGCCAAGCTTGAAGACTCCTCCGAGTTTCTCTACGCGGCTCCTAACTTTATCTGCAAATTGTGGTGAAGATTCAATGAAGACGCGCAGCCCCTCACTTTCATATTTGACTTCATGTCTGCTGACGTTTCTGAGAACCCAAGATAAAAGGGGCATTGACTCATCGTTCAATGGAAGAGAGAAAGAGGATTTCACATCATTCTCAAAGTATTTAACTATCTCTTCCTTCAGCAGATCGAAACTAGTTCTATGTAATGCCGAGATGGGTACTGGGTTAGGTAGGAGATCCCTTATCTTCTCAATCTTCAATACCAGCTTCTCATCTGGAATCAAATCGATTTTATTGAGAACTGTTATGATGGGGATTCTTCCTGCACCTATCTTTTGGATTGTGTCGAGACAGACAGAAACCTTAGATTCAACATCAGGCTCAGGTTCGCTTACGTCGACAACTAGAAGGATGAGATCCGAGAATATCGTCTCCTCAAGAGTTGACCTAAAGGCTTCTATCAATGTCAAAGGGAGTTGATCGATGAACCCCACGGTGTCAGTCAGCAGAACCGTCTTCCCGAAGATGTCGACCGCCCTGGTTGTAGTGGATAAGGTAGTAAACAGGCCTGAACCTACGTTGACATTCTCATCGGCGAGACTGTTAAACAGAGTACTCTTTCCGGAGTTTGTATAGCCCGCAAGTGAGACTAATGAAAAACCCAGTTTTTTTCTTCTGGTCCGATGTAGATCACGAGTCCTCCGTATTCTTCTCAGTTTATCCTGGATATTGTTCACGCGGCGCTGAATCGTCTCATGGTAAACATCGACCTCGTAACTGCCCAACCCGTGGAAGCCAGGCTGCTCGCCCATCTTCGCCAGTCTGACTTTCTCTTTTGCACGGGCCAACTCGTACCGCGATCTGGCCAAGTCGATTTGGAGCTTGGCCTCTTTCGTTGAAGCTCTCCTCACGAAGATCTCAAGGATGAGTTGGAAGCGATCGATCACTTCAACGCCTGTGAGCTTTGCAAGATTGTAGATCTGAACGGGTTTCAGATCGTTGCCAATTATTATCTTTTCAATCTCAAGCCTAGAAGCTAGATCAGCTATCTCTTCGGCCTTCCCGCTTCCTATGTGATAGCGAGGATCAGGCGACCTAACCTGTTCGATTGAGTCTATGACCTCATAGCCTGCTGCTTCAGCCAGACTTCTGAGCTCATCCATATTAGAAGGTTCAGAGTGGAGTCTCCTCTGAACCACTAGCGCCCTCGTTCTCTGGATACCTCCTCTTTCCAGTTTTCAATCGGGCGATCTCCCCGAGAGTCACCGCTGTAGAAGGAGAATGTGAAACTGATACAGGTAACCTGTTTTCCTTGGCTGGCACTAAGAGTTTGATCCTAAGAATGTGCTCGAGCTTTGCTGCAACTTTTTCATCGGGAAGCATCTTCTCGTTTTCCACCTTCTTTAGTAATGACACTTTTTCGCCTATCTTTCTTCCGATATCTTCATGGCTCAATCCCAGCTTCTCCCGAGCTTCTCGGATCAGCGTGCCAAAGTTCTCTTTGAGCTCCAGTTCCTCATGAAGACTTGTTGGTTCCTTTTTGGTTAGTGGAATCGTTCTTGGGAACGTCTTTGCTTCTTTGACAGGTGTGTAAGAGGATTTCGAGAGCTTATTTGCCGGTTCGAGGTACGGAGAGCCCAGCCTCGAACATTCTTCGCAGACAATCATCTTGGCTTCCTCTATGATTACCTTTCTCGGCTCTCCGCGAATCTGTCTGCCGCAAACCTCGCATCTCAAAGCAGACCCCGAATAATTAATAGTAACCATCGCGGTTTAAATATAGTTCTGACGGTTCTGCCTGAATGTCTAACAGGGCATATTTCCTCAGAAAAGTAAGATATGTCGCTGACTGTCAATCTGGAAAAGGCGTAGGTGACAGACTGTTTCCAGACGAGCTAGGTACATGTATCTTAACGGTGAACTTCCAGTTACTCTTGGACCTCTAGGCGGGCTCTTTTCCTTGACGATCGAAGAAGCATGAAGATTGATGGAGATGGAATATTCAAAAGGAATGATCATCATGGTTCGAGGAAAGGTTTCCTCCCTTAGTGAAGGGGCGGAACCTATTCGGAGACAGGGCCTTGGCAATTGGGAAGGCACTATCATCTGGCACACAGATGAGGTTTCTGAGAGAGGAGTGGCTGTTCAAGTGCGGAAGGCAAGCGCAGAGAAAGCTAAAAAAACCTCGCATGCAGTGAACTATTATGGGAAGGTTGATGAGTTGCGAAAGATAAGTTCAAGAGAAGCTAGAAGAATGATGCAGCGTATGGGGTTAAGTATGACTCCTATGCCGGATGTTCAGGAGGTTATTGTCCGGACAAGTACGAAGGAGATAGTCATTAAGAACCCTGAGGTCTCGGTTCTCGATCTGCATGGGCAAAAGATATTCCAGGTTGCAGGTGGAGACATCGCCGAGAAGACTGTGGAGAGGAAACTTGCCATACCGGAGGAGGACGTACAGCTCGTTGCTCAACAGGCGAATGTAAGTCTAGATCAAGCGAGGGCTGCGCTTGAAGAGACGAAAGGAGACCTTGCACAAGCGATCCTGCTTCTAACTCAAAAGTAGATGCGCGAAGTCTTAGAAGCATCAGCGTCAAGCCCATACAGATGATTGAGTTTAGCTTTTCCTGGCATAAGCCAAGTTAAACGCATTATTTATTCTATCCTAGCCTGATTAATCTAAGCTCAGTTAGATCCCTTTTCGATACCTACTCTTAACGCTCTCGCTATTTCGGTTATCTCGTTCCATGTCTTTTCGGGGACAAGAATTCCTTCCTTGAGTCTTTTCTGCTCCGTCCTGAACTCCGGTTCGCCGGGAATCACGATCTCCCCAAATCCTGGCATCGCTTTAGAATTCTTCATGACTCTTATCAGTCCATCCATCTCCCTCTTGAATTCTTCCAGAGGCATGAAGCTCTCTATGTTTATCGCCTCCATGAAAACGCCGTTTCCCCTCTTATCTTTGAGGTACGCCGGACCTGATCTGGCCAGTATTCCTCCGAGAACATCAACTGCGAGACCTATTCCGAAACCTTTATATCCGACTTCGCCTCCGAAGGGCAGAATGGCGCCGCCCTCATAGAGGTCTGAAGGGTTGTCGCTGAGCTTTCCATTCTTGTCTATGATCCATTCGTGTGGGAGCTTCTCACCCGTGTGGAGGCTCACTCTTATCTTGCCCTCTGCGCACACGCTTGTAGCGATGTCTAAAACGAACGGTATCTCCTTATCGGTTGGGAAAGCGTAGCTGAGGGGGCCCGTACTCAACATCCGCTCCATTCCTCCGTAGGGAGCTACGATCTTGTTGGCGTTCACCATGGCTATACCGATCATCCTGTTTTCCGCTGCCATTATCGTATAGTCGGTGAGTCTGCCCACATGGTTGCAGTTGTAGACGCATACGACACTGACAGTGTTGGTCTTCGCCTTCTCTATGGCCATCTTCATCGCCTTAAAACCGATCACTTGGCCAAAGCCCCAGTTACCATTTAGCAGTGCGGAGGAAGGGGTTTCACGAATGACTTCGATGGCAGCTCCTGGGATGATTCTGCCTTTCTCAATCTCACTCACGTATTGGGTGATACGAATCACGCCGTGAGAGTCATGTCCGGCGAGGTTAGATCTAACCAGAAACTCAGAGACGATTCTTGCCTCTTCTTCGGTTGCTCCTAGGGCTTTGAATATCTCGATTCCGAAATTTTTCAATTGGTCCGCTGTGAAAACTGGCATGGGTTCCTCACCGTTTATGACCGACTATCGGCCAAATCCTATTATAAGGTTTTCCCGCTCGGCTAGACCCAATCCGAGAACAGTGTGAAAACAATTTAAGGCTCTGTTCTAAATTGACTTAGGAGGTCGGTGTTGCATTGAAGCTGATCTACGTGGTTATAGACGGCATGGGAGACTTACCCACCCAAGAATACGATAACAAAACACCTCTGAAGGCCGCCAAGACCCCTAACATGGATGTGCTCGCCAAAAAGGGGAAGACTGGGCTAATGTACACGGTCGGTAAGGGAATAGCCCCCGAAAGTGACGTCGCTGTCATTTCCATTCTTGGATATGACCCCTTCAAGTATAACGCGGCTAGAGGACCGATAGAATCTCTAGGAGCTGGCTTAGACGTGAAGAATGGCGACCTCGCCTTAAGGTGCAACTTCGCAACTATGGATCAAGGTGGAAAAATAGTCGACAGGAGAGTTGGTCGAAACCTAACCACTGAGGAGGCAAAGATCCTGGCTAAAGCGGTGAATGACGAAGTTAGGTTGGAGTCGCATCCAGCAGAACTCAAATTTAGGAATACCTTTGGCCACAGAGGTGTCTTGGTGATCAGGAGGAGAAGGAGACCTCTCTCAGGGGAGATCACCAATACCGATCCTGCATATGAAAGAGTTAAAGGAATAGGAGTGGCAAAGGCTCGAGCCGAAATGATGCTTATGAATAGTGAACCTTTAGATGATAGCGAAGCAGCGAAGAGTTCCGCTGAGTTGGTCAACGAGTTTGTTCTAAAGAGTCACACCATTCTGGATAGGCACGAAGTGAATAGAAGACGCAAAGCTCAGGGTAAGCTCGCTGCAAACGTTGTTCTTACTCGGGATGCAGGAAGCAGGCTACCAGAATTCTTTGACATAAACGATAAGTACGGGGTCAGATTTGCCTCCTTCGTTGATATGCCTGTCGAGAGGGGCATAGCGAGGTTGGCCGGCATGCACATCGTTGATTTGCCGCCTCCTTCTGGCAACTTCGAATCCGACTTCTTACTGAGAGTGGAAAGACTACTGGATAATTTCTCTTCCTTCGACTGCTTCTACATACATATAAAGGGGCCGGACGAGCCTGGTCACGACGGCGATTTTAAACTTAAGACTCAAATCATCGAGGCCATTGACGCGTTCTTCTTCGAGAGGCTCTTGCAAAAACTCGATCTGGAAGAATGCATAGTATGCGTAACGGCTGACCATGCAACCCCATGTAAATTGAAAGCCCACAGCGACGATCCTGTCCCGCTACTTATATCGGGCGACAGAGTTCCGAG
>CAZQDW010000103.1:0-6161 GCA_964592315.1 uncultured Candidatus Bathyarchaeia archaeon | reverse complement strand
GGTTTCCGGCTTTTACGTCCGCTATGTGCATCGAGCCGCCTCTTCCCTTGCAGTAACCAGTAGCCTTCCCGCAGAGCTCAGCCAACATAAGCTTTAGGTCTCCGCCTTTAGCTATGCAGTGTCCATGGCCGCGGTGTGTGCTCGTGATATAATCGTCTCCGCGTATGGCCGCGATCGCGCCGACAGCCACTGCCTCTTGACCAACGTAGAGATGTGAGGCTCCTCTGACTATATCCCGGCTCAAAAGGTCCCCTACTTTCTCTTCGAAGTATCTTATCTCGAGCATCTTCTTGAGGTAACCGATTAACTCTTCAGATCTGTTGTTGCCAATCATAGACATCACTCTTGGGGGGTTACATAATGTTTGAGTTCTTATTTTCTGCCAAATATATTAAGTTTTACAACCGATTTTTGCTTTCGAAAACATCTTTCGTGTTGTCAGCTCTCAATCTTGAATTTCAGATCTGTCACTAGATCTCAAAAAGGTTTAAGATACGACAAGGAATAACTTAAGTCATACCGAAAGGCTGAAAGTGATAAAGATGGCTGGATCGAGCTCTTGTGACATCGCAATCATTGGTGCAGGAATCGGAGGTTATGTGACTGCAATTCGGGCAGCTCAGCTTGAAATGAGCGTAACCCTCATTGAGAAAGGGGACGTGGGCGGTACCTGCCTCAATCTAGGATGCATACCCATGAAAGCCCTACTTGCCAGCACACATCTACTACGCAAGATCAGACAGTCCGAGGATTTCGGAATATTCGTCAAAGATGTTTCCGTCGACTTCAAGAAGCTGATGGCTAGGAAGGACACAATAGTCAACACCCACACCAACGGAGTGAAGTATCTCTTGAAGAAAAATAAGATTCGATTGGTCGAAGGAAAGGGAACAATAGCATCCGCGAACAGAATTCATGTTGAAAAAGTTGACAAGACGGAGGAAAACATCTCCGCCCAGTATACCGTTATAGCCTCCGGCTCGGAGCCTGCTGAGCCATCCAACATTCACATAGACAGAAAGAGGATAGTCACCACGGACGAAGTCTTAAGGCTTGATGATGTTCCACAGAGCGTCGCCATAATTGGCGGGGAAGTGATGGGATTGGAGTTCGCTGAAGTGTTCAATGCTTTGGGTGCAAGCGTGAAGATCTTAGAGAAGACGCCGAGAATCTTGCCTTCGCTTGACCGCGATCTGGGCAAAGCCATTCATAGAATTCTGAAGAAGAGGGGCATCGAGATCCAAACTGATGTTGATATAGAATCAGTCAATGTTAGAAGCGATGAAAGAGCAAGAATCAAGGCAGCTTCATCAGGTTCCGAACTCGAGTTGGATGTGGACAAAGTGGTTCTCACAGAGAGGAAGCCTTTCACGAAGGATCTGGACTTAGAAAAAGTTGGGGTCCAGTTGAGGGAAGGCTCAGTCGTGGTTGATGAACGTATGAGAACTAGTGTTCCAAACATTTTCGCAGTCGGAGATGTGACAGGCGGTAGAACGTTCGCTCATTTGGCGTTTGCGGAAGGTATAGTTGCCGCTGAGAACATGGCTGGAATGGAGAGAACCATGGACTATAGAACTGTTCCAACCTGCGTTTATACTTCGCCTGAGATTGCCAGCGTGGGCTTGTCTGAGGAGGCGGCGGTCAAGCTGGGATACAACGTTTCGATTGGGAGATTTCCCTATATGGCAAACGGCAGGGCTTCGACTCTTGGAGAGAGGGAAGGATTCGTGAAGATAGTCTCGGACAGGGAGACCGACGAGATCTTGGGGGTTCACATACTGGGACCGAACGCAACAGACCTCATAGGTGAAGCTACCATTGCCATTAGGCTTGAGTGCACATCCGAGGAGCTCGGTAGAACGATTCATGCTCATCCCACTCTAAGCGAGGCGATCATGGAAGCAGCCCTAGCCGTTTCTGGAAAGTCAATCCACATATAGGCGGCGTAACGAAGTTGATACAGATGAAAGCAGCGGTTCTGCATAACATTAAGGATCTGAGACTGGAGGATGTGCCCTCTCCGAGGATATCGGGTGATGAGGTACTGGTAAGAACCAAAGCGACTGGAATTTGCGGCACAGACATCCACATCTACAAAGGTGAGTGGAAAACCAACATGCCGATAATCTTGGGGCATGAATTCTCTGGAACAGTTGCCGAGCTGGGTCACGATGTCAGAAACCTGAAGGTGGGAGATCATGTTGTTGTCGAACCCAACGTTCCTTGTGGAACCTGTCACTTCTGCCGAATGTCTGAGAGGAACTATTTCTGCGAGAACCTGGAGGCCACAGGAGTCACAGTGGATGGCGCTTTCGCCGAGTACGTGAAGACTAAGGGAAGAAACGCATACAGAATCTCCGACGCTCTCACCTTTGACGAAGCCGCATTGATTGAGCCTCTGGCTTGTTGCATCAGAGGTATAGACCAAGCCGAAATCAAGGTCGGGGACACCGTAGCCATAATCGGAGCCGGACCGATCGGATTGATCCTGCTTCAACTTGTCCGCATGGCTGGAGCCTGGATGGTTATTCAAACGGATATGGAGGAAACTAGACTCGAGTTGGCAAAGAAGCTCGGCGCCGATTACACTGTCGATTTGGGGAAAGACGACCCTGTTGAGGCTGTGAACCGATTGACAGACGGATACGGCGTAGACGTAGCAATTGAAGCAGTCGGCAGCCCCAAAGCCATAACCCAAGCCATGAAGGTCGCACGGAGAGGTGGCAGACTCAACATCTTCGGTGTCTCCCCGCAGGATGCAGTTTGGGAGGTCAAGCCCTTCAACCTTTACGACAAGGAGCTGACGATAACAACATCGTATAGGAGCCCATTCACCTTCGCGAGAGCCGTTCAAATAGCCTCAGCCAAGCGTGTAAGGCTGAAGCCTCTGATAAGCCATATCCTCAAACTTGAAGAGATTGAAAAAGCGTTTGAGGTCGCTGAGAAACGGCTGGAAGGAGCCATAAAAGTCTTGATCAAGCCCTAGAGCCGGAAAAGGACACAGCTATCTTACGAGGACTGCTTCGTTAATGTTTTCGAAATGCTGTTTTCTCAAACTGTAAGAGTCTCCTCTTAATACTGGTAGTACATAGTGCACCCATGAAGTTTGTATTCCGCGCTAATGGGATTATTGAGGAACACGTAATCATCCGCAAAATGCTATGCCCTTCATGCAAAAGTCCGGTCGAACTGGGGATTCAGCAACTTTTGTCTATGCCTGGAAAGCCTCTAGCCGATAGAATGATACTCAGATGTACGAACGAGGCAGAAAATCCAGATCCTGAGAACGGTAGTCCATAAGCTTTCTCTCAAACTCGGCCTTTCTCTTTCCAGTCAATTCGCAGGATTCCGCGTGCTTCTTTCCCAAGCTAGCCCTTTTCGAGAGTTCTGCTTCTTTTCGGGTTTAACTGTAAAAATAGGCCCCCGCTGTTTGTGCTGTCTTATGTAGACCTTTCAGCCATAGGGTAATGTTACCCATTTGCATTGTTCTTGCTCAGGTCCACATCACCTCAGTCTACAACACTTCAGAAACCGGAAGCAAAGCCTGGTTCTGCGGATGGCTGAGCCTCAGTTAGTTCCCAACCCATCTTCCTCATCATACCACGAAACTCGTCTGGACGGATCATTCCCAACTCCGCAGCCCGAAGCAGGTCAGCAATAATAAGCTCGGGCTTCTCCACCATGCCCCAGCACAGTCTCACAGCTGCCTTTTTCGGGTCATAGCCGCCCTGCTCCACAACGAGATTAAAGATTTCTCGCTCTACAATGCGCTTGATGAACCTTTGGAGCGCCATAACCTTCCGTTCAGCAACCTCTACGGCTGCTCGTGCACTCGCCTCCGTGAAGCCTGGAGTAGTGAAGAGCTTTGGTAGTGGCGTCTCTCCGCCGAGGTAGAACTGGTTGAGTATATGGTCTAAGTAAGCTTGAAACTGGGTTCTCGGATCGATTTGGACGGTCTTGACATCGGCAGCCTTATTGTAGATAAACCGTGCGCCAGCTTTAGGTTTGGACTTTATCATCCTCTGATACTCGGAGAGCCGCTCATCGCTGACACCTTCGAAAATCCATAGCTCGTCAGGTCCAGCGTATTTCTCGAAGATTTCAGGCAGCATCTTCTCGATCCGGGCTTTCATCCCCAGGAAGCTGATCCGCGTCTCGCCGTTGAATGAGAGCTCTTCGAGAAGCGATCTGAGTATGCCGGTTCCAAACGGCTCGCAGTTAATGGGATTCCACTTGAAGTGGATTATGCTCTGCGGTGGGAGTGTCTTTCCCTCGTAGGTGGCCGTCTGTACGTATCCTTGAACGTTCCCGTACACATCACGCTTTATCTTCTCAATGCTGGTTAAGGGCAGAATCCTAACTTCCTCTAAGTTGTCGGGCATGATCTTTTCCCAAAAGCTGTTTCCGGTTGCTATGATCTCTCTTGCCCCGACTTGGAGTAATCCGTCGAGGTTTACATCCTCGCAGAACTCGTCGACTATTCTCTTGGCGTCGCCTCCCTCCGAATATTCGGAGTTTACCGTGGTGTAAAAGCCCATGCCCACCGTTTGATCAGCCAAGAAGTCTACGAATGCTTTGCAGGCTGGATCTTTAAGGAAGGCTTCTATGCACTCTTGGAGGTTGACGGCTGGTTGTTCACCGTAATGGGTTCGGTACGCCGGTAGGAGAGTTCCGCTTGGCTTCGATATTCTTTCTTGGAGCCACTTCAGTGCTCTATTCATGCTCCTTCACTGCTCGCTTTTGGTACTCGTTTATGCCGAGCTGGAGGAGATGCTCGACGAACGTGGACCTTTTTTCGCGTCCTCTGAGCTGTTCTATCTTTTTGAAGAGGCCTCTCTCGACAGTCACTGCCATGCATGTTTTCATTTTGCTCAGGGCTCCGATGGGTGACGTATATTTGTTACACTATTTAAATTTTGTTATATTCGTTATACAAGGCATATATAGCATAAATCGCACAAAGAATATAAAAACGTAGAGCAAGTATAGGAAACGTGGGAAACGTGATGCAAGATGAAGACGCTAAGAATCGAAGATGACACCCATCAAAAGCTAACGAGCCTAGTGGGCGAGTTGACCGCTCAGAGCGGAAGGATGCAGACTTACGCTGATGCGATCACGAGAGTTCTGGAAACTTCGATAATACTGCCAGAAAACCTCGTTGACGAAATCTCTCAAGCGATAAAAGAAGGAAAGATCGTTGGCTATACGACAACAGCCGAATTCGTCAGAGATTCTGTTCGCCGCCGTCTGGAGGAAGTCAAAGGAGAAGAATTCTACGTGAACATACCGATCCCGAGAGAGGAGTACGACATCCTCAATAAGGCCATAGGAGAGACAGAAGCCCCCTACAAAAGCGCAGACGACTACATCAGAGAGCATATCCACAAAAAGCTCGAAGAATATGAGCGATTCAAAACGGACAGATGACAGAGCGCGTTTCGGCAGCTACCTAGCACGCGCGCTTTCAGTTACGTTTGCCGGAATTTGACAGGGAGGCATTGCAGAAGCCTTCTTACCGAAGGTTTTTGGACAAGACCTTCATCGCAAAGCTCTTTCAGGTAGTCGGAAAGCTTCTGCCTAGGCATGTGTGGTTCTGATTCATTTTCAACAAAATGTTTCCAATACTAGAGTTAAAGTAAAGAGAGTTTTACTAAAACTCGTTTCACATATGTGCTTATTATTTGCCATGACTAATAGAGGACCCTGGGTGAACAACACATGGTTGAGAGAGAAAGTAGAGAATTCAAAACTCTTGAGGAAGAAGTGTTCAAAGCGCTGGACCATCAAATAAGAAGAGACATCTTAAGGTTCATAGGTGAAGGAAAGAGACCCACCTTCACTGAGATAATGAACACCACAAAGTCCCCTGACAGCCCAACCCTCTCATACCACTTGAGGAATCTTGCCCCCTTCCTCGAATTGAAGGATGGAAGATACGACTTGAATCCCATAGGGAAGGCTGCATACACACTTCTTCTCAGAACAGCCACTTATGATAGGTGGGCTCTTCTACACAAGAAAAAGTCTGGAGCAATTTTTGGTCATATAGCCCTGTGGATTAGCGCAATCGCCGCCGGATTAGTATTGCGTGTAGATCCATTTATGACTACTATAGCTCTACCATCTTTGGCTGCGGTAAGCCTGATGATGATCAATGA
>CAZQDW010000102.1:2906-6178 GCA_964592315.1 uncultured Candidatus Bathyarchaeia archaeon | reverse complement strand
CATCCATGTCACCCATATCTATGCAATTGAACCAATCATTTGTCTCAATGTTTCCACCGTGACCTAAATGCCAACCCTGCAAGTTGTCTGGGTTATTGTCAACAGCAGCTTGAAGGAAGCCAGCCCATCCTTCAACAAAAGCTATAGTGCGATTTGTCTCAAGGTAGACAGCGTGAGGTGGAAGAGCCTTCCACCCAGACGGAAACCGGTTCCCGTACAAGGTATATAGCACGCTGAGACCATAAAGACGGTATATACTCAGACGATCCCAAGCCCAACGGCTCCTATCCGGCAGATTGATCCTGTCGCCACTGCTGACCGGATATCTTCCTGAAGGCCAAATGATAGCCACTTTCGCAGGTCTTTCCCAACTTACTTGACCCCATATCCAGTTCCGCACGCTGAGAACCGCATCTAACACTTGCCAAGCCTCATTACGCGAAACGGGAGTAACAGTCCCATAGTCAAAATCGAAACCATCGTCCACATTGAACCCAGCCATCGGAAGCGTTAGACGATAGGTCACTTGCGAAGGAGACTTGACATCTGCCGCGATATTGCTGCTTTCAACTATAATGTACGGGTCCCTTCCGGGTCCCGTCTGTCGGGGTCCCTCAACGCCATCATCATTTTCAACCGTGAAAGAATAACTCCCGTCATCACCCGTGTACTGCACAGCAACCTCTTCATCAACTGAACTGCATTCCCACGTATCATTGTCCATCAAACGGACCTTGACCTGCCGCATGGGTTGATTGGCGCCGAATTCGTCAACGTACTCAAACTTTCCACTAATCTTTATCCAACCATTCGCAGTTGTTGGTGCGATCGATACGACCGTAACCAGTGAAACTAGAAGAATCAAAGCTACAGCGAATCCTTTCCGACTGATTTTCTCTCCCATTTTGATCACTTTAGCGTTTTAAAATACTTACTTCCAACATATAAGATTTTTGTGCAAAAATGGTTTTGTCACGTGAAGGCGATGCTGTTGTAATAAGGGCTGAACCAGCAGCGTCTACAGTGGCTGGAGCAATATTCGCAGAAGGCTACCGTTATATTTTCGGTTGAAAAGAATGCTTACCTGCAGAGAATAATATCGATGGTTACTGTGATCAACCCTCAAAGGCCCACCGACTTTCTCTTCCCAGAGGTTCTTTTTCTAGTGTGCCGATGTCTCGCAACTCAACCGGAAAGGACTCAAAACTATAAAGAAGCAGTGCAGGCACAGTAGATTTGGAACCCCGTAAAGCTTAAGTGAAAACAGGAGACAAAAAAATAGCCGAGACAAGCAGGTGAAAGCGATGAGAGACAAAATGAACTTGGTTATCTTCGGGGTTGATAGCCTGCGAGCTGACCATATGAGTTGCTATGGCTATAACAGGCTTACAACTCCGCACATCGACAAGGTTGCTAGTGAAGGCGTCCTATTCGAAAACGCTTACAGTCCTTACATTCCAACCACGCCCGGATACACGACCATGCTAAGTGGCATGGACGTTATCACTCATCAAATAGTCAGCTTGCGTCCAAAGGGACCGCTTGACCCCAATATCCATCTGTTGCCTGAAATCCTGCACAGGAAAGGTTACGTATCAGCCAGCATCGGATTCGATGGAGAATTCTATCGAGGCTTTGATAGATATGAGAATTATCCGGCGTGGATGTCGTGGGAAGAAGCCCCGGGCCACAAGGCTGAAGCCCTCAATGAGAAGGCATTGACGCTCTTAGACTCTTTGGCTGAAAAGCCTTTCTTTCTCCTTTTACGCCATATGGATCCTCATGCTCCTTATCTTCCGCCTCCTCCTTTTCCACGGATGTTCTACGAGGGTGACGAGAAAGGCCCCTCGAAACACAGTATGAAGCCTGTGTTTGCATTTGAGCCGTTCGCTGAATTCTTCAAGTCTTGGATGCCCCCTGAAGTCACAGATGCCGAGTACATTGTGGCCCTCTATGATGCTTCTCTAGCCTACATGGATGTTTGCATTCGTCATATTCTTACTCACCTCGAAGAGCTCGACCTCATGGATGAGACGGTCATTGTCATAACGTCTGATCATGGCGAGACCCTAACAGAACATGAATGCTACTTCGATCATCATGGTCTCTACGAACCGACGGTTCATATACCCTTGATCTACAGATGCCCAAGCAAGCTCCCTGAAGGAAAACGTGTCAGAGGCTTCGTTCTCCAGCAAGATCTAACGCCTACTGTACTGGAACTCTTAGGCTATGAGCACATCTCAAAAGAGCTCAAGATGGACGGCAAAAGTGTCACCCCCTTGATGAGCGGAGAAAGAGCCACGAACTACTCTGAATTCTACATCACGGAGTGCACTTGGATGCGGAAGCGAGGATGGAGAACCGCCGAGTGGAAGCTGATACAAGCCCTAGAACCAGACTTCCACAAGAAGCCTCCACTTGAGCTTTACAACCTCCTGAGTGATCCGGAGGAGAATCGCAACCTTGCAGAGGAAGAGCCCCAAATCGTCGAAATCTTCAAGAAGAGAATGATCTCTTGGGTTGAGAGGCGCATGTCCGAGACTCGAAAGCCCGATCCCATCATGGGCTACGAGCTGGGCCTTAACCTTAAGATAGGCTCTATAAAAGCGGCTCGCGACCTTCAAGCGGTCGAGGAAGAGAGAAAGTCCAAGGAACATATAAGAGCACGAGCATACGCACTTGGATACTATTGAAATAGCGTAGAGGACGACGGCAATGAAGCTAGGATGCAATTCCGTGCTTTTCAATCAGCTGGATCTCTACGGGGCTCTACAGCATATAGCGTGGGCAGGCTACGACGGGGCTGAACTGGCTTATCTCGGGAACATGGCCCAGCACATCGAACTGAGGACAGATCAACCGTATATAGACGAGATCAAGTCAATGGCGAGGAGGCATAGGCTCGGATTGTTTGCTATTGAGGCTGCTGTCAGAGCCGACTGTGAGGAAGAGAAGATGAGGACAATGGTCGAACTATTTGAAGTGGCCAGTAAGCTGGGGATTCCAGTCGTAGCGATAGGATCGGGCGGCAAATCTGGAGACCGTGAAGCAACTAGTCAGACATTTAAGTATATCCAGAGGCTCGGCGAACAGGCGGAAAGTTGGGATATAACATTGGCAGTTAAGGCTCATGTCGGTGCCTCTGTCTACAACACTGAAACTGCACTTCAGCTCTTGGACGAGATAGATTCGCCAGCCGTCGGAATAAATTTCGACCCAAGCCATCTTTACAGAGCTGGAGACGATCCCCAAAACGCTGCTTTGAAGAT
>CAZQDW010000102.1:0-2806 GCA_964592315.1 uncultured Candidatus Bathyarchaeia archaeon | reverse complement strand
GGTGTCGTAGGCGTTCCATTTCCCCAAGGGATCGGGATGATCCACGCATCTTGCTATGTGAATGATCCTTTGGCTGATCTGGTGGCTGTCTGCGACGTTGTCAAGGAAAGAGCTGATAATGCTGCAAGGAAGTTTGGTGTTAGAGCCTATTACAGCGTATCAGATATGCTCGAAAAAGAACATGAACTGGAAATAGTTGATGTTTGCACTGGCGGCAATGAGAACGGCAGCTTACACTACGAACCAACTATGCAGTCTCTGGAAGATGACAGACATGTCCTCGTCGAAAAGCCTCTCTCAAACGATATTGAAGAAGCAAGAGAGATGGTGGCCAAAGCCAAGCAGAAAAACCTTTACCTTGGATGCAACCTTAATCATTTCTTTACGCCTCCGGCCGAAAGGGCTAAGAAGTATATGGATGACGGCGAAATAGGCGAGGTCATCTATTGTCTGCATAAGATGGGATTTCAAGGAGGCGAGAGGAGTTATTCTGGACCTTCACCCTCACCCAGAATCAAGAGATTTCCATACTTCCATGTTAAGGCCTTTCTCACTCACCCTTTCAGTGTTATGCGATACTTCTGCGGCGACATAACTCACGTTCAAGCCTTTCTGAGCCGACCGAGCTACAGAAAGAAGGCTGGCGACATAATGCTCTCGATCAACAGCATACACGTAAAGTTCGCTAACGATTGCGTAGGATACCTCTTGAGCACAAGAGGCGACACCACACTTGGATTGGGCGGATGGTGGAGCATGGAAGTAGGCGGAACACTAGGCACCTTCTGCATAGAAAACTGCATTGAGAAGGTGACACTCTGGCCAGCTCCGAAGCCTGCTGAGGCGTCTCCGCCAGAACCGATCATCACCTCTTCGAGCATCACCGACTTCAACCAGACGTTCCCGAGGAGGATCCACGCCTTCCTTGAAGATATCGCCAATAACGTTCCTCGAGAAAACCTGAGAGCCTCGGGTAGAGATGCCCTCGCAGCCTTAGAATATACGTGGGCGACGATGGAGTCCTACGAACAAGGAGGCATTCTTGTTAGGCCGCACCCGTTGCCTCCCGCCTAACCCTGGAACAGCAATGGAACGGATCCTGAGCATGCACGAGACCCTAAAAGAAGGGCATCATAATCCTGGTGAAGGCTGGACCAGTGGCTATGGCTGTAGCATAAGCGTCAGTAAGCATGACTCCGTCTCTCGCTAGCATATCCATTGTTGACCCGAAGAGATGTCGAGCGAGAGACCCTACATTGCCTCGCAGAAGGCATGGAAGGGAGAGGCTACGTCTTAGTCACGGGCGACGAAGTCCCCGCAAATGCGAAAATTGAAAATCTGAGAACCATGGTTCGAACCGTTGAAAAGCACGGGAGATACTGAGGTGGCAGACTTTCAGTTTCTGGGTCCAATCCGTAAAGTCTAGTATTTTCCATATTTCTCCACTGTTTTCACCATCATTTTCAGGTTTTCTATTTTGGCGTCGGCAGGGACTTCGTCGCCTGTTACAAGCACGTAACCGCCGCCCTCCATGCCCTCGTTCAGACATCTTTGGGTTTCATTCTTGGCATCTTCTCGGCTGCCAAAGGATAGTGTTAGAGAGTTGAAGTTGCCCATCAGGCAAACCTTGTTGCCATAGGTCTCTTTTGCCTCTTTGAGGGAGATGTCTCCTTGGTTGGGTTCAAACGTTTCGATGAAGTCTGCTCCGGTATCTATGAGCAGAGGCAGATGTCGGCGGATTCTCCCAAGAGTGTAGAAGCCCACGTATTTGTTCCCATGTTCTTTGACGATCTTCACTACTTGTCGGATATCCGGTTCTACGAATTCCTTGAAGATCTTCGGACTTAAGTCGGCTCCTGTAGCCCAACAGATATCATAGTACAGAATTTCGGACGGAGAATGCAAGAAAGCTCTTACATACTCCTCCATTACGAACCCCATTGTTCTGCTCACGTGTTTGATGATGTCCGGGCATCTGTAAAGATCGATGAGAAGCCTTCTCATGGTCCGGACTTCGCCGAGATGAGCAAATACGCAGCCTAGTCCAACGCTGGGTACACCTTCATCCCCCATGAGGTGAAATGCTTCGGTCACGTCTGTCAGATTGTACTCCTTCTTACTGGCGAGCCATTCTTTCCAGTAAGCGTCAAAGATGCGCCAATCATCGGGGGTTTTTATCAAAGGATCGATGCAGACGCTTATAGTTGGATCTGAGGGATTAAACCCACGAACCCATCTACCTCTTAATGTTCCTCCCGGGGATGTCATGATGCGTTCTAGGACAACTCTTGAACCTTGCTGTTCAATCACTAGATCTCTATAGGACCATTCCTCATGGAAGACTGCCTGAACTCCAATGTCCTCAGGTAGAGTTTCACTGATGCCGACTCCTAACGGTCCGCGGAAATGGATAGAACCGATTCTTTGATGCAACTCGAAAACGGGTTTCCACCCTATTTCTCCAAGGGCTCTATGCGCAAATCTATTGTGGATCAGCGGAGAGACGGGCACGATGTCAGGGGTTTTACGCTGGACTGCGGTTAAGAACCGTTCCTTCTTATTCATAGGATCATCCCACCAGTCATCTTCTCAGGTAGTGAGAAGCTACTTTGTGGAGGGCTTTGGAGATGTCTTGGATGTCGCTCTCTTGGTAGAACTCGTTTATCGATATAGTAATCAGCTGCTTTTCAGCAAGTTCCGCGTTCGGGCACAACCCTTCTTTATACTCCATTCTTCTTCCACGTTCAGTTAGGCTCCACGGAAGCTGAGATGTGCCAAACGCTATCTTCTGACTGAGCGACTCAAA
>CAZQDW010000101.1:0-6227 GCA_964592315.1 uncultured Candidatus Bathyarchaeia archaeon | reverse complement strand
TTACCTAGAGAAGGAATGGAAAGCTGAACATCAGGCTTGTAGAGGAATGAAGGAACATTGCGAATTGTAACCTCTTTAACCCTGCCGTTCTGAACATGAACATTAGCTTTGACCAAACCAGACGGAGTATCTAAGAAGACGCTCGTTGAAGGTTCTACGGCTTTAACCCAACCAAGTTCCACAGCCACTGTAGCCACGCCGATCGATCCGTGCCCGCACCCGGTAAGGTAGCCTCCGCAATCTGCAAAGATAACCCCTAAATCAGCTTCGGGAATCGTGGGCTCAGTAATTATCGCTCCATACATGTCATTGTGACCCCTTGGCTCCATCATTATGGCGCTTCTTATGAAGTCGAACTCATTTCTCAGGTACTCTACCTTTTCGCCGAGAGTCTTGCCGCGAATCTTCGGAACACCTGAGACTACTATTCTAGTGGGCTCTCCAGCCGTGTGAGTATCTACTGTAGAGATGACTCTATCAAACCTCAATCGTAACGCCTTCTGAACAAAATGCTCTTTCGGGAAAACTATAATAAGCCTGCGGCTCTGCACAGACGCTTCTATCTTGAAGCAGATCACCCTCTTCCCGAGACAAACCTGAAGGCTGCTCTCCTCCGCTGGCTACAGAGGGTCGCCTTGAATATGAGGGCCGCGATTAACGGACTCCTAAGGTTGGTTAGTGACGCAAGTGTCGCAAAGCCACTTGTAGATACTTGTGACTTTGACATTCCTGCCTGTTCTTCCAGCCGTCTCTATGGGGGATGCTGCCCATGCAAGAATAGCCATCAAGAGAGAACACTGAATCAAAGGCATTCAATGTGTGAAATAGCTTAGCATATGGCGCTGGTTAGAAGCATCTGTTACCTATACATTTTCTCTGCTTCGCTTACTATAGCTACCAGCTCTTTTTCCACGTCATTTTCCAACTGTTCCGGTTTATGGGTTGCCAAGATCTCCTTCGCTTTCGCTCTAGCTACTTCTCGAATGTCTTTAGCGCCGTCCTTAGTCCAACCATCGTATGATCTCCTATCACCCAATATTGGCATGTAATGCTCTTTTTGAAGATAGTCACGTGTGTGTCGTTGAGCTAGAAACACTCCGCGAGGGCCTACTTTGTCGATAATGTCTGTCGCTAACGTGTCATCTGTCACATCAAAGCCTTTAGCCACACGCTTCACTCTCCCGATAATCTCATTATCGATAACGAGTTGTTCAGAACTTGCAAGAAGATTAGAGTCAAGCAATCCTGCCATACCACTGAGGTTCACCCCAGCTAAGGCAGACATTAGTGCACCTATGCTCTTTTCGTATGAGGCTTGCTCATCCGGAATCTTCGAATCAGTCCTTCCACCCGGTCCTATGTTAGGAATCTGATAGTACCTAGCCATTTGCGTAGTGGCTGCTGTTAACAGAGCAGTCTCAGGCGATCCAAAAGCGATGTTGCCAGTCCTCATATCCATTATGGTAGCAACGCTACAGTATAGCACTGGTGCTCCAGGGCTCACAAACTGAGTGGCGACGAGCCCGCTCAGAACCTCGGCGTTGGTCACAACCAGTGTTCCCGCCAATGTGACTGGCGATGTTCCTCCTGCTTGCGGTTCTGAATAAATGGCGATGGGGAGTTTATGCTTGGCGAACTCTATCGTCAAGGATATTTGGCGATCTCCATGCCATAGAGGGGCAACAGGGCATTCGACACCGGTGACAAACGGTTGTTTCCTTAAATCCTCTTCGCTTCCAGCAACGGAGCAAAGCATTTTGATAAGATATGGCAGGTTTTCCTTTGTATATACTGTGCCTCCTACTATGTGTTTACTTGTGTTTCTTATTGTTGCGTCCCAGCGGTGCAGGTCGCAAACCTCTGCGGGAACATCTTGAGGCGCCCCCATGATGTGGAAGTAATCCACGTGTTCCAAAGCGTCAGCCACCCTTGCAAGGCCTTCGAGATCAGCTTTTGTCATCAATCTCTTCTTCCCATTTTCCAGGTCGAGCATATTTGGTGGGCATCCGAGTGTGCCAAAGTAGGTCTTGCTGCCTTCCAACTTCATATCGTGCTTTCCGTCTCGACTTGCCAAGGTTATTCTAGTTGGAGCTTTCTTAACCGCTTCCTTGACCATGTATTGTGGAACTCTCACCAAACGTTTCTTGTAGTCTACTGGTGCTCCAGACTGATCTAGAATCTTCAGTGCTTCATCGTTTTCTATCACAACGCCTGTTCTTTCTAAAACCTCCAATGTTGCCATGTGCACATCGTAAAGTTCGTCTTTTGTTAGTACTTCAATGCGTCCTCTTAGCATCATATCTAAACCCCTTCTATGCCTAGCAGCTCCTTCATATTTGCCACGGCGATAACTGCGTCCGATGCATATGCGTCGGCGCCTATTTCCTTAGCCCACTCCGTACTCGTCGCGGCGCCGCCGATGACGACTTTGACTTTGTCCCTCAAATTGCGGACTTTCAGCATCGATATGATATCCTTCTGTTTCAGCTTTGTCGTAGTCATAAGCGCTGACAACCCAAGGGCGTCCGGTCCAAGTTCTTGAACTTTTTCTGTAAAGACTTCATCTGGCACATCGACGCCAAGGTCAACAACCTCAAAGCCATTCGCAATCAGCATTGTCGCAACTATGCTCTTTCCGATATCATGAATATCACCTTGAACGGTTCCAATAACGACTCTTCCTATGGTTCGCACCGGCCCTTTCGTTCTTAGCAGTTCGGGGCTCAGTACCCTCAACGCAGCTTTCATCGCCTCAGCCCCCATCATCAAGTCTGTCAAAAACAGTTCGCCTTTGCCGAATAGATCGCCAAGCTCTCTCATTGCTCTCATCAGCTCATCCACCGCTTCGACTGGACCTACGCCCACGTTTACAGACTCCTCGGCGACCTTAGCGGCCATCTCATAATCTCCTCGAAAGATGATTTCCCTCAGTTTACGGATAATTTCCTCTTTGTTTCCCAAATCCTTCCGCCCTTTCGTGCACGTTAAATATATTTTGATATTTAATGTCTTTGCACGGGAATCAAGCTGGAATCTGATTTGGTTGGACTTGACAAAAGAGTACTTGAAACTTTGAAAAGCATAGTTGGCCCTGAAAACATCTCATGCGATAAGGTTGATTTGATACCTTACAGTAGAGACTGGTCGCTTATTGATGCCAGTACGATGTTCATGCCGGACGTTGTAGTTCGTCCTAGAACGACATCTGAGGTTGCTGAAGTTGTGCGCCTAGCAAGCAAGGAGAGTATACCTGTTGTTCCTTGGGGAGGCGGAACCGGCTTATCTGGCGGTGCACTTGCTGTCAAAGGTGGAATAACAGTCGATATGAAGGGACTCAATAGGATAGTTGAAGTAGATGAGGAAAATCTGACCGTGAAAACGCAAGTGGGAATTACCGTTCAGAAGCTAAATGAAGGGTTGAAAAAATACGGACTCTGGTGGCCTCATGACCCTGAGAGTAAGTCTGCATCAACCGTTGGCGCTGCCATAGCTTGCGACAACATAGGAACTTTTGGAACAAAATATGGCGGAAGCTTGGTTGACTATTTACTAGGGATAGAAGTGGTCTTACCTACAGGAGAAATGCTCAAGTTCGGCTCAAAAGCTCCAGGTAGCGCTTCAGGCTATCCCTTACACTGGTTATTCATCGGATCAGAGGGAACTCTCGGCATAGTCACAGAAGCCACGCTAAGAGTATATAGGCTTCCGCAGTATCGCCGCGTTTCCATCATAACTTTCGATTCTTTCGAAAGCGCGATAAATGCTGGTTTAAAGATAATAGAGGCTGGGTTAGATCCTGAATCGATTCACATCGTAGCTAAAGAAGGCTTCCTCTACTATACTAGACTATACGAAGTCAAGTTTAACAAAGCGTCTAGGATCCCGGAAGAGACAGAAGCGGCTATGGCCATCTCATTTGCGGGTTGGAAGGAGGTTAACACGTTTCAGGAGAACATTGCGCTAAAGATCTGTTCGGAGGCTGATGGAACAGCCGTAGAAGAACAAGAACTTGTTGACATATTTTGGACCGAAAAGCATACTTTGTCCTATGATGCTGGTGAAAATCCTTGGCCACTATCTCAGAGAGAACACAAATATGCAGGTGTAGATCTCTGCGTCCCATTAAGTAAGGTACCTTTCATGTATAAGACCTATCAAAAACTACTGAAAAAGCATGAGCTCAAGCCTGCCACAGGCTGCTTCATGTATTGCAAGAGAATTAAATTCGCGCCAAATTGCATATTTACCATAAACGTGAATGACAAAGACCAGAAGGAGGTGGAAAGAGCCAGAAGGTTCATACATGAATTGGCAAAGTACGCAATAGAATGCGGCGGCACCGTAAGCTCAAGTAGAGGCGTAGGTATGGCTGTAACGCGAAGTCTGACACCGGTTGAGCACACGCCAACAGCGATTGAATTGATGAAAAAAATGAAGCGAATGATGGATCCGAAGAATGTCATGAATCCTGGTAAAAAACTTCCAGATTGAGGGGATTACCCTGAACATAGCTAGTTTTGAACAAGACATCTATGCGTGCAATAGATGTAAGTGTGGATTTTGTCGGGAAGAATGCCCAACCTACAAGATTTTCGGTTTGGAATCCTACAGTGGGCGTGGCCGAATGGGAATGGCTTGGGCAGTCTTACAGGGAAAACTCGATCTTACGAATGAACTTGCAACGAGGATATACGCCTGTACAACGTGCGGGTACTGCTCTGCACGATGCAGCATGAATATCACTTCAATCATTGAGGCCTTTCGAGCAGATGTTGTGAATGTTAACAGGAAAAAAGAAGCTGAGATAGCTCCACTTCCAGTCCAGAAAAAATGGGGAGATCATGTAAAGAAAGAACACAATCCCTATTTGGAGAAACATGCTGACAGAACCAAATGGTTGGCAAGCGAAATAAAACGTGAAATGCCCAAGAGAGCTGAATACGTGTACTTCGTCGGTTGCACCTCATCCTATAGGCAGAAGAAGATTGCAAGAGACACAGTTGAGGTGTTCAGGAAGCTTAAGCTTGACTTCACAATTCTAGAGGATGAATGGTGCTGCTCCTCGCCAATGTTTCGAACGGGGCAATGGGAGCCTGTACGGAAGATAGTTCAGCATAACGTTGACATCACAAACAAAGCAGAGGCAGATGCAATAATCACAACATGCGCAGGGTGTTACAAGACTTGGAAAATCGACTATACAGATACATACAAGGATCTGGTAGGTGTCGAGTTCGACTTCAAGGTGGTTCACACGACCCAACTGCTTGCCAACCTAATAAAGAAAGGCGAATCCGAGCTCGAGAAAGAGTTCAAGAAAAAGGTTACGTATCATGATCCCTGCCACCTCGGAAGACACGCAGAGGTATATGACCCCCCTAGAGAAGTGTTGAGGGCGATACCAGGATTGGAACTAGTAGAAATGCCTAGAAATAGAGAGTGGGCAACTTGCTGCGGCGCTGGCGGAGGCTTCAAGTCGGGTTTCCGAAAAGAGTCCATCAAGATGGCTAGAACTAGAATCGAGGAAGCCGCTGAAACAGGTGCTGAAGCCTTGACGAGCAGTTGCCCTTTCTGCTGGGGAAACTTTCGAGAAGCCATCCAGGCTAATGAATCAAAGATGGAATTGTATGACATAGTAGAAATTGTGAACAAGACTGTTAGGGAACGGACCAAGTAAGGTGGATATCTGCTCGCCACAACAGTGCTGACACTTCAACTCATCAGAGAATCTTGGCAGGTCAGCCTCCCTCTGCCGAGAAAAGAAGCATGGCTAGTACCGTACTCTTCAATCGTGGCCTTCTTTTCCGAAAGATTCACTTGTAAAATCCGACCGTTCCATCCATGGATATAGTCACGTTGCATGGAGTCATGTTGCCAAAACCTTCGCAGCATTCTCAATTGCGTCTAGCGTTTTGGCGACATCATCTTTGGTATGTGCAAGTGAAGTGTAGTACGTTTTGCCAGGTCTAACGTAAATGCCCCGTTGAACTAGTTCCATATCGAAGTCTATGCGTTTCTTCGAATCCGATCTCGCTACGTCTCTATAGTTTCTGACTTCCTTTGAGGTGAATATTGGCTGAAACATAGAACAAGCCCCTACGAGCTGCACGTTAACACCGTGTCTTTCAAAAGAGCCTCTTATACGCTCCTTCACTTTTTCAGCTACCCAATTAATGTGATCATAAGCTCCATCTTGCTCTAAGACCTCTATAGTTGCTAGACCTGCT
>CAZQDW010000100.1:0-6237 GCA_964592315.1 uncultured Candidatus Bathyarchaeia archaeon | reverse complement strand
CGAATCTCGCTCATAGCGGTCTCGGCGGCGCCTGTCATAGTTGCAGTCATAGCCGCAAACGTTTCCGCGTTTACTTCGCCGACATCTGAGGCGATGAGCAGCCCATCTCTAGTTACAACGGCTGAGGCGCTGATTCCCCCAACCTTTTTCAAGTCGCCTAACACTTCCTCTATTACAGTTTTGGTAGGTACAGTCATTCCCATCTTTCTCCCGTAAATTTTTCTAACAAAGCATCCAGAGCTCTGGTCACGTTCTCTTTCTCAGTCGCAACTGTTGGTATGATGTCTATCTCAGGCGGCACATGCATTTTCTCCCGTATCTCCTCCGCCGACAACGCGCCACTGAGGTCTTGCTTGTTGGCGACGACCACATAGGGCAAACCGTGAACCCCTGCCTTGCGCATCATTTCCATGGCTCTCGGAAACTCCTCTGGCTTACTGCTATCCACCACTAGCAGGACGCCTACAGCTTCGCCACCAAGCTGATCAAGAATAGGATCGAAACGGGCCTGACCTATGGTGCCGAAGAGGTCCAGTGAAAAACCCTTTTGATCCACATGTCCGAAGTCTAAGGCCACGGTGGTTCCCATTCTTTGGACACTTACGGCTCTGGTCGACAAACTGTGAACTATGGTTGTCTTGCCTGCATGATAGGGACCAGTGACGAGCACTTTTGGGATGTAGATCCTCAAGCCTCCAGGCTTAATGTAGCGGAAAGGAAACAGTCTCTTTTCCTTGGCTTTTGTTTTCTGGATCTTGGAAACTGTTAACGCCTCGCTCGCCACGATCCGACGAAGGGCCTTCAACTCAATGATACTGTCGAAGACTTTCTCTAACGTGGCAGCGATTTCGTCGGGGTATCCCCACTCGGTGAAGGCGTAGACGCTGTTCACGTCGTGCGCCATGCAGAGTTTGTTCCAATCTCTGACTTCATTTAGGATACCGGTTCCACATTGATCTATCAGCGTATTCAGGGAGTCGAAAATTAGGGTGACATTCCTATCGGCCGTTTCACCTATTGCCTTCAACATGGTCTCGTTTATCTGCTTGGAGTCAAGCGGGTCCTCCACGAAGAAACTCTCCTTGCTTTTCAGTTTCAAAATGCCGGAATAGGCGTCTACGAGAATCAGCATCTTCTTCTCTTTGAACGGTCCCACGGGCCAGCCATAGGACCCCATTTCCTCCACGACGATGTCCCGCGGTCTGTTGTTGACGCAGTATATGCCTTTGTCTCCTTTTCTGAGACGGTTGTAAAGCCACTCTTGAAGGATTGGAGTTGCGTCAACGAAAGGATTAGCTCTCAAGAGCACTGAAGACCCTTTCTCAACTCCTCCTCCCAGGAAGTCATCGATGATCCTTATCCCTGTCAAGAACCGGCTAACCATTGTTTTTCGCCGTCACAAGCTTACCGGAGTCATCCGTGAATCGGCGGAGTCTCCTCGGCCTTTTCTTAGTTTGTAGTTATATCTAACGCTTATGTCACCGCTTAACAAGGGCTACAGTTACAGTTCCTTATTATTTTCCCATTGATTCTAGATGCTTGTGCTGAATCGAAACTGTATTGCATGTCGGACAGGTTGGCGCACGCGGAAGTGAAGGGATTGAAGCCGAGAATCTAGGCGTCGCTGGAACAGATTAGCAGGGGGTCACAATGACTAGTAGCGGTATAGAGAAGGTCTCAACGGGCATAAAAGAATTAGATTACCTCATTCAAGGGGGTTTCCCTTTGAGGTGCAACCTACTTCTCATAGGTCCCCCGCAAGTGGGAAAAAGGGTGTTTGGGATGCAGTTTTTCACCTCTGACCTGGGCGAAGACGCGGGAGTCTTTGTTTCCACTACCGAAACGGCTGAGGGGATCAAACAGGGAATGAAAAGCCTCAGTTGGGAGATCGAGGAGAGCGAGAAAGAGGGGCTGCTAAAGTTTGTGGACTGCTACTCCAAGATGATTGGGATTTCCTGCCGAGACACACCCTCCACATCTCGAATTGGAAGTGCACTGGATCTCGCGGGTATTGCCGTGTCCGTCTCCAAGATGCTTTCTGTCTTGTGGACGACGCGGAGAAAGGTAAAAATCGTCTTCGATTCGGTTTCTTCGCTCCTCATGTACAGCAATGTTTCGAGTGTTATACGATTTCTCCACGTATTTTACGGGCGATTGAAGACCGCAGGAGCTGTAGGATTGTTTCTTCTGGAAGAGGGGATGCATGATGAAAAGGTGGTTGCTGCCCTTGAACATCTTTCGGATGGCGTAATACGGTTGGAACCGGACGAAACGGGAAAGTATCGAACCATAGAGATCAGAGGCATCGTGAATTACAGGGATGAGAATCTTTACCAAATTGCGAATTCTGGCATAGTTCAAGTTTCAAGCCCAGTTCATAAGAGACGGACGGTGAGCTGAAACGAAAAGTGAACGTGTACCGAGAGAACCCATGAATCTTAAAACCCTTCTCATCTCCACGAGGGTCACTCCCTCAATTAAGGTGCTCGTCAACCGAGAAGCCAGTCGACAGGGGATTACTCCCTCGGAATGGTTGAGAAAGCTGATAGTAACGGAACTAGAGAAACGGAATCTCTTACAGCCAACAGAATTTGTCTAACACGCTGCTAGGCGTCATTTTGTTAAGGCTTCTCTGCTTGCTTGCAGTTTTTGAAACAAAAATGTTAAAGAATTTCGACGTCTACGTTCGTAATCCGAAGAGATCACATCTGTAATACCTTGAGTTTTTCATTGCGCACTGAATACTCCTAAATCTTCCTGAGTAGTAACTATCTTTCGAAAGACTGTTACGAGGATGAGCAAGTTGGCCAAGAGAAGAACAAAGTTTGAAATCATGACCGAAATCCTCAGAATAGCAAGGGAGGAGCACTATGACAGATTCGTGCATTTTCTGAACACAGTGGATCATAAGTCGTCTGGAAACTGCCTGAGATTCACGCATAGATACTGGTGGTGATGAGAGATTGAAGAAGCTGACTCCATTCATTCTTTCCCTCGGAGGCATAATGTCCGATTACATGACAACAATGATTGGGTTAAGTTTGGGTCTCGCCGAGGCCCATCCATCTTATCACCCTTTGAACGCTTTGGTGATCTTCTGGGGAGCCATAACCCTATTGACTCTGCTTCTGCCTAGGGAAAAGCTTTGGGCGATAAGCATAAACGGCATAGCAATGGCGTCATACCTAGGCGTTGTCAACAACACGCTAGTGCTCGTCAGATTTTTTCGGGGTTGAAACTGATCTAAGGATGTGGCGATTAGGAAGGAGGTGAATAAATGATAGCGAAAAATGATAAAGAAATAGAGATCAACGCCGAACTGCTCGCATCATTGATCAAGAGGCTCTATGAGGAGAAACGAAGAGTAAGCCAATACGATAATACATATACAAAGGGGGAAAATTGAGTTGAAGAAAACCTGCCTACTGTGTTATCTACGATCAAGACCAAACGAAAGTCCCCAGCTCTGGAAGACTTGTCTCAAAATTGCAAGAGCTCACCCCGAGCTATGCGCAGAAGAAGTCGAGTTCAAAGCCGTCTTGGTCACCTTGGGTCTATCAAAGCTAGACACCTAATCCTAGGCGTTCGCGGGTCAAGCGTCCGAAACATGGATTTGAGTTCTAATTTTTCTATTCACATCACTTTCTAGATAAACTATTTCCAACAGTTTGAATTTTATTTCAGAAAACATAATGTCGGAATTTTCCCCCTTCGCCCCTTTTAAGAAATAAAATCAGCAATCTACTTCCGAAAGATCAAAAACAGAAAAAGGATACGCTCCATCAAAGAATTGATGAATTCCTACTTAGAAACAGAGACGCCAAGTTCTTTTGCACGTTGATCGATCATGATTTTCAATCCAAATCTACCCATCCTTATCTCAATCTCATTGAGAAGAGAATTCCATTTTTCCTTGAATACGTTATAATTGTCAAAAAGGTTTGCTTCCATCGAACCGATCTTTCTTGAAGTTGCTACAAACCAGCCATTAATTACACTTTTAGTTATTTCATTTAATGGCTCAGTGAGTAAGTTAGTTATGTTTAACATTGTATCTTTTGGCACCTTAGATTCTATTTCAATAAATGAATCGAGAACCTTGACTATTGAAGGAAGAACCCGATCTCTGTAAAACTCAAGCATACCAAAAGAGTGACTATAAGAACTGAGGTATGAGGTTTTCTTCTCTTGGTCTAATGAACTCCATTCTTCTCTGCTTCTTACCGATGAATCTAAACTTGAGATTAGAGCCTGTGGCGAATACGTATATCCTAAAGTACACATATCTAAGAGTTTGTGATAAACGTCTTGAAGCTCCTTAATTAACTCACCAAGAGATAGTTCTTCAGAGGACATTTTTCCTCATCTTTTAATAGAAGAAGACTTCTCTATAAACATTCCCTAAGCATAATTAGTGCTGTTACTTTAAGCTGATCGCCTCCTTTATTTGGCCTATAAGTTTCTGGTATTCTGGCTGTTGGTGTAGGTTGAAGCTCTTCAACCAGTTCTTCACATGATTTAGGCTGCATCCCTTCCTCCTACATGGATGATGATCGTCGAAGGCTTCGGTCCTGTCCTTAACCGTCTCGATGGCCCTCTCGATTAGGCTTCTATACTCATCGTTGAGGAGCCTATGCTCCAATCCTAGGCTACTGCAGGCTTCAGGATACCATGAAGCCCCGTCAGTATAGACTGGGTGCCGCCCATACCGCTTGACCATCTGCCTTAGAAAGGCTTCGGCGGTCATGCTGTTCCTGATCCAGCTGAACCGCAAGCCTAGGAATCGGCGTTGATACGGCTCATATGCCACCCAAACCCAGCCTTCAACTCCTCCCACCTTCACCATCGTCTCATCGACCAGGAAGCATCTGACCCTCCTGGCCAGGAAGAGGCGTTCCAAGGGCGGAAGCCATTGAACCCAACGCCATATCGAGACGTGGCTCCTACGGGCGAAGGCTTCCAAAGCCCTGGAGGCAGCCCTGAAACTCAAACCCTCAAAAACCAAATAAACACCATAAAGGATAATACACATGGGAGTCCCCTCTCGGAAGATCACAACAACAATCACCTCCCAGATCATCCGAGGGAGAACTCCCACTTAAACTAACAGCACTGCATAATTGATGCTGTCAAGTTTTTGTGTATAGATAGTGACTCCCTATGCTTCCCTGAGGAAAGATGGTCAGAGAATCTGACCCGCCTATATATACCCCCTCCCCAATACATTTGAGAGACCTAATGAAGAAGTCAACCTCAATAAGCCTCCCTAACATCTAACACGGATTCCAGCAATCTAAGTAAGCGAAGAAGAAACTTGACAACACCGCATAATTATTATTGCAAAAAAACTGCAAATAAGATCAAAAGGTACAGACCCCTATTTTCTTGACTATGATATGTCATATGTATTTTAAAAATATGGGTTCATTTTTTCTTGCATCTTCGCCAAAAAATAGCAATAATAATGAAAAGCAAATAGTCAATCCGTTCACTAAAGATAGGAGAGATTAATCATGCTAGAAGAGCTATGCGTTCAGAATCTGGGTTGTCTTGATGAGAATGTAAAATGAGTATCATTCTCTAAAGAGCCCACTTAACGTATTTACATTCTCCACGATATAATGGTATGGAAATGAAGTTATTTAGGCATGTAAGAAAATCCTCTTTTGTCTTTTTTAATGATTCTTGATAATTTACTAAATCTCTAGCTTTGGAAACATATTTTGATGTGTACAATTCATTGAGAAACTCTTCCCTTACGTTTTTCGCTTTCTCCATCTCTTCTTGACTTCCTTGAGCCAATCCATACTCATGAGCCCAAAGCTCATAAGCTTTTACACTTTTTCTAATTTCTATTTGTATGCGTAGATGATATGGTTCATTTCCTTCAACTACTCTAAAAATGTCAAAATAGATGTCTGTAACAAAGAATGTTGAGAATCCATAGCCTTTAGTAAAGTCAGGATTGTAGGGAAGTTTAGTTCTTTTTGTACAATCTTCAAGGATTTCTTGGAAAAGAGAGAAACGCTTTTTATCATACTCAGTTAAGTCTTTTTTGAACTTTTCCCATACTTCAAGCATGTTTACATCAGATGGGACATGGTTCTTGAGGTCTGAAAATAGATATTCCTTTTCAACACGAATTTCTACAAGAGGCTGTTCAGATTCAATTGGATTTTTTGCAAGAGGAATAGAAGGTATTTGTTCAATCCAACGTCTTCCTAAATCCCTTAAATC
>CAZQDW010000099.1:0-6305 GCA_964592315.1 uncultured Candidatus Bathyarchaeia archaeon | reverse complement strand
AGCTTTCCGTCACCGTACTAGTGCGCTATCGGTCTTGAAACGTATTTAGTCTTAGAAGTTGATGGCTCCCAAATTCCCGCACCCAAGTCAGGGTACGGTACTCAGGGACACCGGCTCAGCTCCTCCTAGCTTGCGCCTACGGGGCTTTCACCCTCTATAGCAGACCGTTCCAGGTCACTACGGCTTCGCCAGGGAGGAGGCAGCCAGGCCCACAACCCCACATCCTCTATAAGTTTCCCTATAGAGTTCAGTTTGGACTCTTCCCCTTTCGCTCGCCGCTAATAAGGGAATCCCAGTTGGTTTCTCTTCCTCCCCCTACTAAGATGTTTCCGTTCGGGGGGTTCCCTCTCCCAATTGGGAGCGCCACGATTCCCTTGCGGAAATCGCAGCAGGAAGTCCCATTCAGGCATCCTCGGATCTAAGGCTGCATGCGCCTACCCGAGGCTTATCGCAGCTTGCCGCGCCCTTCTTCAGCGTTCAAGCCAAGCCATCCACCAGACGGCGTGGCGTGCCGAGCTTACTCGGAATCAGTGTCTGTTTGACGTTTGCCTATGCGTAGTGTTCATCGTGAGTTCAATCTCGTTGACTCACATTCACCCTTCGCCCCTCAACTTTCGTTGGGGGTTGCATCTAGCATCTTCGTTTGGCAGAATCTCTCTACGGTTTTTGCCAATATATACTTTACTGTAGACTCTAATAAATGTAGCGGTGAGGTTTTTTTTGTGTGTGTGCAATTTTTGTAGGACCAGTTATTTGGATCCAAATAGGTCAGCTCAGTTTGGTTTTGTGGGAATTCGGAGCGCTGTTTTGGCATGCTGCTATTTGCTTGAGTGTTTAACTATTTTTGTAGTATCCTGTGGATGGAGATTTCTAATCGTGGTTGAGGCGAGCGCTCTTAATGTCGTTGCGACGGCTTCTCTTGACCAAAGTGTTGACTTCGATAAGTTGGGTAGACTTAGGGAGGTTCTTCATGATCCTAATACTTATGGTCTCCTATCTCGAAGGGAGTGGTCTCTATTTTCGCTTCTGGCAAGATGATAAGTGTAGGTACGAAAAGCGAGGACAATGCGTTTCGTGAGCTTGAAACTGTTTTCGTGGGCGACACGTTGTTCGCCGGCTCAATCGGGAGGACGGACTTACCCGGCTCATCGTACGAGATGATCGTCTTGTCCATTAAGCACAAGTTGATGAAGTTGCCAGATCACAGAAGGGTGTATCCGGGCCATGGTGAGCCGTCAACCATTGGGAAAGAGGGAAAAAATTCCTTCCTACAGGGAATTTCCTAACGTCTGCAAAACTGTTTTGATCTCTGTCAGCTCTGTTATCTATGTGGCTCTAGTTGCAGGTATAACTCAAAGTTTATTAACGCGTTTTACTATTCGTCTAACTCAGGCGTCTACCATGGCTAAGGTGGTTGCAGTCAAAGTTCCCGATGCGCTCAAAGAGGAGATGGATAAGCTCAAAGATAGAGTGAAGTGGCCAGATGAACTCAGGCGCTTCATAGAACAGAGAATCAGAGAGGAAGAAGCTAAAGATAACTTACGTGAAGTCATTGAACTTCTGAAGTCAACTAAAGAGGTTCCTAAAGGTTTCGCATCATCCTCAGTGAGGGAAGATCGTGATAGTCGTTGACGCTTCCATGATTGGTGCCTTCATCCTAAAGGAGGATGGTTGGGAAAATTTTGCAGGAACTTTGGAGAACGCCCATACTGTCGACCACGCCATCAAGGAAGTCTGCAATGCTATATGGAAAGCATTCACGAGAGGGTACATCGGGCTGGAAGACGCCAAGATAAAGCTCAAAGTCTTGAAAAAGCTCTTCGCCAAGAACCTCACAATATTCCCTGAGCTAGAGCTATTAGATGAAGCGATGGGGATATCACTATCCCGCAAGATCTCTATCTACGACTCACTCTATTTGGCCCTAGCCCTAAAAAAGGGAGCTAGATTCAGTTCGCTTGATCAGACACAGTTAAGTATTGCCAGAAAATTGGGAGTGCCAGTCACACAAGCGTAAAGTCCAAAACGGAGATGAACTATGGCAAAACAAGCGTCTAAAGAAATTGGTCTGATCCGTATCACCTCAACACTGGCGTAGACTTAGGCAGAAATCGGAAATACGAAATAAGGGAGTATCGCCTATCAAGTCTTCAGAACCCCACTATCTTATCTGGTTGAAAGCATCAAGTTGAAGAGGACTTCAACGGTGGAGGTATTGATGACGTATCCCCGCTTTTTGACTCCCAATCTTAAGCCGTTTGATCCCGTTCGTCTAGCCCAAGAAACTGAGAAGATTGTTCGCAGGGAGAATGCGAGAAAGTATACGGCATTCTACGCAACCGGCGTTTACGGCGGGATCGCAACGGGATACACGGTTGGCTGCTGCCTCAGATGTTTCTATTGCTGGGTTGATCTTAGCAGGGACTTCCCTGAAAAGTATGGCAGATTCTATTCTCCAAGAGAAGTTGTCAGCAGTCTGGAAGAGACCGCGAAGAAGCATAGAACACATAAGTGCAGAATTTCCGGCGGGGAACCAACCTTGTGTAGGGATCATCTGCTTAGCGTTCTCAAGCTGATTGAAGAGGATAAATGGTTCAACCTCTTCATTCTCGAGACGAATGGTATATTGTTTGGGGCCGATAGAGACTATGTTAAAGACATTTCACCTTTCACGAAGGTTCACATCAGAGTTTCCCTGAAAGCCGGGAATGCTCAAGGCTTCCAGAGCAGAACAGGAGCAGTTGCCAGATACTATGAGCTGCCATTCCAAGCAGTCGAAAACCTTTATGAAACGGGGATCAGCTTTCACGTCGCTGCGATGACCGATCCTAGAATAATGGGGGAAGAAGAAAGAAGAGAAATCATCAAGAAGCTTGATGATATCGACCGAGAAGTCGCCAGAAATCTGGAGGAGGAAGTCATCGATCCCTACGACAGCACGCTGTTCAGACTTGAGCAGGCTGGCATAAAACTCAAATGGCATTGAATACGCGAGATAAAAGGTCATTACATGAACGAGGGATCGCGTTGTCTCCGACGGTACCGGAAATCTATTCTGACCAGAGAATCCCAGAAGGCTGTTCTTACGTTAGGCTTGACGGCTGGAACTTCCGTTCATTAGCAAAGAAACTTAGGCTTCAAAAACCCTTTGACCCTTTCTTGGCAGAATGCCTAGTGCAAACATCCAAAGTATTCTTTAAGACCTTCAATCCTGATCTTGCCTTCCTCTTCTCAGATGAGATAAACCTACTATTCTCGAGATACGCAGCTTTCGATCGAAGGTTAGAGAAGGTAGACTCCATCTTTGCTGGTTTGGCTTCAAGCACCCTTTACAAGCTTCTAAACCGACGATACACTGACTTGCCAGAAATCTCCTTCGATTGCAGAGTGATACCTGTAAAAGGAGGTGAAACCCTAGAGTATCTGATTTGGAGACAGAAAGAAGCCCGCAGAAATTGCTACAACGCTTATGCTCAGCACTGCTTGATCGGAAAAAGCGGATTAGAGCCCAAAAGGGCTACTGAAAGACTCAAGAATGTGAAGCTAAAGGATCTGAAGAGGCTGATTCGGCAGCACGAAATTAGGCTGAGCCAGATACCGAGATGGCACGAGAGGGGCATCCTAGTCTATTGGGAGCGCTTCAGCAAGGAGGGTTTCGATCCGATAAGGAGTAGACAGGTTTTTGCCAAAAGAAGACGGATTCATGCCGACCGGTGTCCTCCGAGGTTCGATACCCTAGAGGGCAAACGTCTTGTAAAAAGAGTGATGTGGACAGAAGAATAGACTGCGATGAGTTTGAATGTTAAAGTCTTCACGAATTCGGGGTCGAAGAAGTTGCCCGCCTCAAGTATTTCTGGTTGCTTCTAGCATGCTTCCTGTTCTGTATCCTTCTAGATCCATCGCGATGAATTTGAAGCCCAACTTTTTCAGTTCATCAGCTATCTTATCCATGATCTCAGCGCTATAGAGGAGTTTTCTCTCGTCTTTTCCGATCTCTATCCTTGCTAATCCGTTGTGATCTCGAACTCGGATCTGCCGAACCCCGCTTATCTTCTTCACTATCTGCTCTGCTCTTCCCACCCTGTCAAGCCTCTCCCTCGTGATCATTTCGCCGAACGGTATACGTGAAGCTAAGCATGCGAGAGCCGGCTTATCATGAACAGAGAGCCCTACTCTCTTAGCTAATGTCCGGATCTCTTCTTTCGTAAACTCGTTCTCGGCCCAAGGGCTGCAAACGTTCTCCCTCTCCGTGACAGCTTTGAATCCAGGTCTATGGCCGCATAAATCTGAGAAGTTTGTGCCCTCAAAGACCGCTTTGAAGCCCATCTTATCCGCCAGGTCAATTAGACAATCCAGAAGTTCACTCTTGCAGTAGTAACATCGGTTTTCAGGGTTTCTAGCAAAGTTCTCATTTGAGAGCTCAAAGGTCTCGACCGTGACATGCCGGATACCTATCTGTCGCGCAATATTCTTGGCTTCTTCAGCCTCTTCAGGAGGATACGTCGCGGAGATCGCAGTCGCAGCCACCGCCTTTTCTCCCAAAACATCATGGCAGACTGCCACGAGAGTTGAGCTGTCCACACCTCCAGAGAAGGCGATAACTACTCCATCCTTTCCCTTCTCATAGATGAAACGCTTGAGCTTCTCACACTTCTCGTCTAGATTGCTCACTCAATCACCCTGTAAGGAGGATGCCACGGGCCCTTTCCTGAATAAGCTGCAGGATCTCCCTCAAAGGCTTCTTAGTCTCGTCAGCCACCCTCTTCGCGTCGTCATATTCCGGCTTTATCTGTATAATCCCGCCCTTGCTGTCTCTAGCAACCTTCACTTCAACCGTCCTCCTTAGATCACCTATCACAACTTCAACGGGAATAGATTCCCTGGCGAGTATCCGTCTTTCGCAGGGATATGTTCGGACGCCAAGGGTACCCGTCTCCTCTATCAAAATGCGCGAGAGACGTTCGACATCTTCCTTGTCCACGATCACTTTCAGAATGTGGCCGGGCCTGTTCTTCTTCGTGAACATAGGGATGACGCTGACGTCCTTAGCCCCGACTCGTAATAGCTTGTCTATGGCATGTCCGATGATCTCTCCAGTCGCATCGTCCATGTTTGTCTCTAGAACTGAGATTTCATCCCTTACAAGATCGTGAGTAAGAGGTTCACCCAAAATGACCCGCAAAATATTCGGCATCTCCGCAAAATCTTTCATCCCAGCACCATAGCCCGTCGCCATCGGCTTGATCGGTGGATAAAAACGAGTAACCTCGTCCACCAGATTGACTAGGAGTGAAACACCTGTCGGTGTTGCCAGCTCCGATTCAACAGGCCCACCGACCATGGGAAATCCCCTAGATTGCAGTATCTCAATCGTTGCTAAAGACGGACTTGAAACTGTGCCGTGTGAAAACCTGAATAATCCTCCACCAACCGCAACCGGAGTTGAGTAAACCTTCATATTAAAGAAGTCGAGATCTTCCAGTGCAACCGCAGAGCCGACAATCTCAGCCGGAGTGTCAACTTGCCCAGCTTCATGTAGATGGACCTTGTCGGGATGTTCTCCATGAACCTTCGCCTCGGCATTGACTAAAGTTCGGATGGAGTTTGACGCGAAGTTCCTTGCTTTCCCTGAAAGTTTTAGACCGTTTATACATTGTTCAACGAGTTCTGTGAGCTCTATGCCCTTCATTTCCGTCGCTCTTGCGGCTTTTACATCGAGTTTTCTAGCACGGAAACCTCTCCGCTTGACTGTTCTGACGTCAACTCTGAGGTTTTCGTATTCCCTAGCATGAGTCTCAATGGACTCTATGGCGTACACGACTTTGCCAGAATCAGCACCAAGATCAAGTAAGGCGCCCAAGAGCATATCGCCCGAAATGCCGGCTAGCTGGCAGTCTATCATGGCGAGTTGGTGACAATTTGCCATTTGAATCTCCTTTATTAATCGTACGACTATGAAATATTAGTAATCGTTAAAGATATACAAATCTGAGGAGCGATCGCGGTGAGGGAAATACTTGAGAAGGTCGCTAAGGGTCTAATCTCTGTCGATGAGGCTGAGCGGCTTCTTAGGGTTTTGACTGTCGAGGAGATTGGCAACTTAGCTAGGATAGATGTTGGGCGAGAGTATAGGAAAGGCATACCTGAAGTCATCCTTGCCGAAGGGAAAGATGCCAGAGACCTTGCTCAGATAGCGGCAACGATGTTAAGAGAGAGTGGAAGAGCCATAATCAGCCGAGCAGCAAGCGAGCAGATACATGCCATAAGAGAAGCCTTACCGGATGACACGCTTGCCCAGGTCAACG
>CAZQDW010000098.1:0-6345 GCA_964592315.1 uncultured Candidatus Bathyarchaeia archaeon | reverse complement strand
GGTCATCTTTCCAACTGTGGCAGGAGAGATGTGTAAGAATACACTTTTCAACCCCTATCTGTTTCCAGCAATCAAGAGCCTGCTGAAGTGAGAAATCAGCCCATCTCTCGCCTTCTCTTAGGAATAGCTCATCTACCGTCGCCCCCAAGATTACAAAATCAAGGCCCTTTAGACGCTCAACAGTTTCTGGCGGAGGCATCACACCATCACCAAGATAAGCGAATCTCTGAGAAGATTCCACAATGAAGCCAACACCGTGCTCAGTGTGCGCAGTCTTCACTACTTCCCAAGTTGCATCGGGCAGCTCAAATCTATCTCCGGGCTTGACTGGATGCAGATTCAGCCTATTTTTCATATAGGCTAGTTCTTGGTCAAAATGGTATACCACTTGGTGAGGCAAGTAAACCTCGATGCGCGGCCATTTCGCCAATTTTGAAGGTGTCCCTAGAGCGGCAAGCCCCCCGATATGGTCAAAGTGCCAATGAGTAATGAAGATTCGATCCACCTGTCTTATAGCTTCGCGTTCTAACTGAAATTCAAGATCAGGACCTGCATCCACGAGGACAACCTCTTGACCGATTAGGGCAATAGATGCTCTTGTGCGGCGATGTCTAGGATTGATTCTTGCAGCTTCACAGACTTCGCAAGAGCAGTGGAACGATGGCACTTGAACTGTGCCACTGGTACCCAAGAACACTAGTTCAGGCGCAAAGCTACCTCTCAATCCTCTGGCAGAGCTCGTCTTCACAGGAACTTCTAATCACCCGTTGTCCTTCGTTTTTGACCTCGACCACATGAGCCCTTTATTCTCTTCTTCTCCCTCCTACGATGAACTCAGGGAACTCTCTGAGCTTCTCTGCCATCTCCTTCAAACGCCTATCGACGCTGTGATTCACTGTTCGCTCTTCAAATGTTTCGTCAGACAGCCTCATTCCTGCCTTGACCCCGGTCAGGATCTCAATCCCTTCGTCGATTGTCTTGACGGGATATATATGGAACTTTCCCGCTTTGACTGCTTCCACAACCTCTTCCTTCAACATCAGGTTTTGCGCGTTGCTTTCAGGGATGATCACCCCTTGCTGACCCGTCAGACCCTTGGCCTTACAAACCTCGAAGAACCCCTCTATCTTCTCATTTACCCCACCGATAGCTTGAACCTCTCCCTTTTGGTTCACTGAGCCTGTGACAGCGATGCTCTGGTTTATGGGAAGCCCCGAAAGAGCCGATAGAATAGCGTAAAGTTCGGTACTTGAGGCACTGTCACCCTCCACTTCCTCATAACTCTGCTCGAAGACGAGGCGAGCGGAAAGGCTTAGAGGTTTATCCTGAGCATACTTCTCGGCCAGATAGCCGCTCAGTATCATAACCCCCTTGGTGTGGATACGCCCTCCCAGCCTTGCCTCCCGCTCGATGTCGACGATTCCTTCCCGACCCATACTTATGCTCGCCGTGACACGGGAGGGCCTACCGAAAGCAAAGTCTCCTAGGCTTAGGACAGAGAGACCGTTCACCTGCCCGACGGCCTCACCCTCTGTGTCGATGAGAAAGAGGCCCCGCTGAATCATCTCCTTAATCTTCTCTTGGATGAGACTAGAGCGATATGTCTTCTCTTCAATAGCCCTCCTCACATGGCTAGCGGCTATGTAATCTGAGTTCTCTTGGCTGGCGTAGAAGTTGGCTTCACGAATAATGTCGGCTACGTCGGCAAATCTCGTGGAAAGCTTCTCTTGATCATCGGCCAACCTCGAGCCATACTCGACTATTTTGGCTACGGCTGAGGCCTCAAGGTGTCTCAAGTTCTCCTTTCCGCAGAAGGTGCAGATGAAGGCCGCATACTTCTGCATGTTTTCTTCTGTCCGCGGCATAGTCGTATCGAAGTCAGCCTTTACCTTGAAGAGTTCTTTAAACTCCATATCCGATAGGTACAGCAAATGGTAGAGGAGTGGATTCCCAATGACGGCTACCTTGACGCTCAGCGGAATGACCGAGGGCCTTAGACCCTTTGTAGTGATGAAGCCCAAGCGTTCCCCCGCCTCTTCAATAGCAACTTGCTCATTTATCAGGGCTCTCTTCAGGCCTTCCCAAGAGAACATGTTCTGAAGCAACTCCTCAGCAGGAAGCACCAGATACCCACCATTAGCCCTATGCAACGAACCCGCACGGATCATAGTGAAATCGGTGGTCAAAACACCGAACTGTGCCTCTTTCTCTATCCTTCCAAAGAGATTCTGATACGTAGGGTTGAGCTCCACAACCACAGGAGCGCCTCGAAGATCAGAGTTATCCACGACTACGTTCACCTCGTATCTTCTGAAGGGAAGCTCCTTCATCCAAGGAACTGGGAAAGGAGTGGGAGGGGCCTCAGGTTCCTTTATGAACTGAGTAACGTTTTCTAAAATGTCATCTTGCATCTCATCTATGTACGTGACGATATCAGCGAATTCAAGATACTTCTCTTTCATCTCAGCAACGAGATGACCAATGGCGTAAAGAGCGACTTCACGATTCATTTTCGTAAGCTCCTCGTGGATCTTCCCCTCCAACCCCCTCAGTTGTCTCATAGCGCTTCTCAGGTCTGCGCCTAGTTTTTCCCTCTTCCTCTCAAACCTTTCTCTTATTTGCGGGCCTAAAGTCATGAACTCTCGGTCGCCAAGCGGCTTACCATCCATCACAGGAACCAGCAACAAACCTATAGGAGTGCTCTGGAGGACGAAGCCTTCTTCTTGGGCTCTTCTGTTAAGCTGAGCGAAAAGTTCATGCCTTTCCTCTTCGACACTGCTAATTGTTGACTCCCTTTTTGCAGCATAGTCTTCGCTTTCAAACGCCTTAGGAAGTACTCTTCGCGCCTCACTGACGAGGTTGGCCATATCTCTTTGAAGATCTTTCCCTTTTCCCGGAGGCAGTTTTACAGCCCGCGGCTCATACGGGTTACTAAAGTTGTTCACATAGCACCAGTCAGAGGGTACTGGTTTAGCTTTGGCTATCTGCTCCAGGAAGTCTTTCACAGCGGTCATCCTGCCCGTCCCAGGATGGCCCGCCACATATATGTTAAAGCCTCGCTCCTTTATGTCTAATCCAAACCTGAGCGCCCTAACAGCCCTCTCCTGACCAACAATGCCCTCAAGCGGCAATACTCCCTCAGTAGTTTCACAGCGCATCATCGTAGGGTCGCATTCTCTTCTTAGCTTTTCAGCAGACAGCTCACTGGGCATTTTCAAACACCTTCAATATAAGACGCTTCTAGTTCCACATCTGACATCTAGCGATCTTGCTGTAAAAAAGCTTTCGAGATCATTCAGAAATACTTCAAGAAAAAGCTACATCTTGTATGACTTTCAAAGCGGAAAGTTGGCTCTTGCGGACAGAGAAATGCTAAGAATATGGTCCTATCGTGGAGTCTCTGAGCCGAGAATGACCTTTCTATCTGCACCGATCAGATATGCGGACTGCGAGATCCAAGTGTTGCCATTAGCTTCATTGTCACTAGAACAAACACATGATGGATTCCTGTGACTTTAAGTAGAGAAAGCCACCTAGGCTTCAACAATGTCCTGTTCCGGAGGCATTCCAGCCTTAGGGATGATGTAGGCTCTCAGCTTCATGGAACGTATGTCACGTGGCTAGAAGCACATGACGGCATCCGCGTCCAAGAGTCTGTCGTTGAGTGTAGCTGCACCTACAATTTTTGCGGCGTCAACAAAGTCTCCTCTTTCCAATCCAAGAAGCATGCAGCTCTGTTCGCATACTTCAAGTTTCACTCCCGCCTTCACGGCTTGGTCCATCACCAGCCTCAACGTTGGGAAGCCTCCCAGTTTTATTTTATCGGCTTCTCCCCGCTTGACGACGGTGACTCCCTTTATCAGGAAGTATATTGTGGCCTCCATTCCCATTGCCACGGCCGTGGCTGCTAGGATGAATGGTGCGTAGGTTCGTTCCGGTGTATCTATGCCGCTTGTTTGGACGTACAATATCTTCTTTTTCTCGCTCAAGAACACCACCTTCATTTGACCTTTCTAATCAGAAATCGGAGAACATTGCCCTCCTTACTCAGTTCGAAAAGTTCATGTCCAAGTCGTTTAACCAAACTTCTTATGTCTTCTTCAGCCGCCTGATCATCCGCAAGGACTTGAAGAACTTCACCTACAGCCATTTTGTCCAGTTCTATTCGTGTTCTCAAGACTGGTTCCGGGCAGTACAGCCCTATACAGTCGAGAACTCGGTCAGGTTCAGTATTTGAGGGCATTTGTCTCTTCAGTATCATATGTAATTTTTTGCATATAAGCCTTTCTGCCGATGCATCTTTGCGAGTTCCGAGAAGTGAAGTTATTGCCTTCCATTGCTCAACGAATAGGGGAGACTTCAGTTGAAATGCCTTTTCCCGAGGCGTACACTTTAATAGTCATGTTGAAGAATGTAATCGGAATGTTATGGTATCACGCAAATATTGGGGCGAGATAAAGGACCCAGTATATGGCTATGTCTACATTACTGAAGCCGAAAGAGAGATAATCGACTCCTTCGTCTTCCAGAGACTTAGGAGGATTCGCCAGTTAGCAGGAGCCGAATATGTCTATCCAGGAGCCAACCATACGCGATTTGAACATTCGATCGGCGTCTTGCATCTGGCTGGACTCTTAACAAGTAACCCTCAACTGTCTGAGATTATATCTGAAGATGAGGCTCAGATGGTTAGGATCGCGGCTCTTCTTCACGATGTTGGACATGGTCCGTTTTCGCATGTCTTTGAGCATCTCCTTACCAAGTTTCTAAACAAGACACATGAAGACATTGCCGTATGGGTCATTCAAGATTCTGATCTGAGGGATATTATCACTGATCTGGGGTATGATCCGAATGTGATCGCCAAACTTGCTGTTGGCAGTCTAAACAGGCCTAAGATGAATTTTGTGGATCAGATCATTCGAAGCGCCGTAGATGTGGACAAGCTTGACTTCGTGGTCCGAGACACGTATCACACGGGGGCGGAGTATGGACACGTGGATATCTTCCGCCTTATCCAGACATTAGATGTTTTGGATGGAAGCCTAGCCGTGAACATAGGGTCGCTTTCCGCACTGGAATCCTTCATACTCGCTAGGATTGAATCCTTCAGGAGCATATACTTCCACAGAGTCGCAAGGGCAGTGCAGATAATGCTCACGACAGCGATGGAGAAGGCGAAAGACGATCTGGGACTCGTGAATTTTGGATCGCCGGAAGAATACCTCGCCTTGGACGATTACACCGTTTGGGTTATGTTGAAGAAATGTGAAAGCTCTCTGGAAATCATGAGGAAGCTCGAAGAGCGGCGGCTGATCAAATGCGCCTACGACCCTCCGCCCTTCTACATGAAGGATAGGATAGTCTCCAACATATTTAATGTTGAAGGGATAAGAAATAAGATAAGGGATCAAATAGCCGAAGAAGCTGGAATCGATTCGAATCTGGTGACGATCGATGTTCCAACACTTCCGTCCGTCCCGTACCATCACTCACTTTTGATGGAGCCCATGGAGATTCCGATCTTCCACAAGACTCTAGATGCAAAGAAAGAATATCGGAGATTGAGCGAGATCTCGGGGATCTTCGACGTTCTTAGAGGGTTCATGAACATCCTGAGAGTCTATACTGAGGAAGAGTATCTTAAAAGGGTTCAGCTAGCATCAGAGAAACTCTTTGGCGATCTCCCCTCATCGATGAAGATCTCATACTAGTTGGTCTGAACCAAAAAGGGAAGCGTTGATTTGAGCATCAGATTGACCGGTCGGCGTATTGTTTCAGGATTTGCAGAAGGAATGGCTCTGGTTTCCAAGAAACCTCTCAGTTTCCTTGGCGGTGTCGATCCAGACTCAGGAGTGATCACTGAAAGAGACCACGACTTGAAAGGAAGCTGCGTCAAAGGAAGAGTCCTTTGCTTCCCACATGGTCACGGCTCAACCGTCGGGAGCTATGTCCTTTACTCACTTGCAAAGAACGGTGTGGGTCCGAGGGCAATAGTCAATACGACCGCAGATCCGGTGGTTGTTGTAGGCGCCGTTATTGCTGAAATCCCTATGGTTGACCAAGTGGATATTGAAAGGATTTCCTCGGGCGATTTCGTCGAGGTTGACGGTGACAAGGGATTGGTTACCATCATGAGGAGGCAATGATAGGCTTTGTATCTTACGCCGGAAGAGGAAAGAATATACGACGGAGAATACGGGTGGGCGTATCAAGTATCGATGAGGATATTGACCCGTCTGGGGGAACTCTTTGGGGCGACACGCCTTATACCAATCAGTTCAGCACATATCTCGGGTGTTTCATACAAGACTATCGGTGACGCACCGATTAGCTTCCTCGAAG
>CAZQDW010000097.1:0-6461 GCA_964592315.1 uncultured Candidatus Bathyarchaeia archaeon | reverse complement strand
AGAGACAGCTTGAGTACAGATCGGATTCCTCCTAGCACTGTTACTTTCCCTGCGGGTTTTCCGATCCTTTCCTTAACAAAAGCCAATAGAATGACGAGTGCCACGAACCCGGGAATGAAGGAGAGCCAGAAGATGTCTCGGACAGTGAAACCCAGAAACAGCATCAAGCTAGAGGCAAGAACAGGGCCTAAGATCGCCCCTGTCTGGTCCAAGGTTCTGTGAAGGCCGAAGGCTGTGCCAATCTTCTTCTCGGAAACGGATTCGCTGAGAAGTGCATCCCTAGGCGATGTCCTAACCGCCTTCCCAACCCTATCGCCAACTCGAATCACCAAGGCATCAACGGCTGTTTGAGCTACAGAGAAGAAAGGCTTCACAACATTCGAGAGGGCATACCCAATCAGAACTATTACTTTCCTCCTCCTAAACTTGTCTGAGAATACACCTGAGACGGCTCTAAAGCTGTAGCTGACGCCTTCAGCCAGACCTTCAATGAATCCCAGAAAAGCTCGGGTTGCCTTCGGAAGTCCGATTATGAATGTGGGCAGAACACTGAAGCACATCTCTGAAGATATGTCGGTGAAGAAGCTCACGAACCCCAACGCGACTACGTTTCTCAATCCTTCACTGGACCGTTTCATCTCTTTTGCTGCCCCAATCTTTTGAACTTCTCAAGAGATTGCTGTTGTTCGTTTATAAAGCTACCCAGCGTGAGACCGTCGCTTAAAGGCTGATCCTATTGTAATACAACTACCCTCAGGACATCTTTCCCTTCCTCTAGCAGCTCTACCGCCTTGTTCAGTTCATCAAATGGCAACCTGTGAGTTATAGACTTCGATAAATCGATACGGCCCGCGCTTACAAGCTCGATGACCCTTCTCAGATCGTCCCTTGTGTGATCCCCCGACTTCCTCAAAGCGCCTTCCCGAAGAGTTCTCATCCCAGCGATCCATACGGGCTGAAATTGCGCTGCTACACTCACAACTCTTCCAGAGGCGTAAGGAGACTTTCCACACGCGCTCGATATCGCATATTCCATCGTCTTCTCGGTTCCAGCAACCTCAAGAGAGACATCTACTCCCCATCCGTCTGTTAAGTCTTGGACCTCTTTCACAGGATCCTGCTCGGTTGCATTAATCGTGAAATCGGCGCCGAACTCCTTAGCTAAACGTAACTTGAAGTCCACAACATCCACGCCTATTATCTTACTGGCGCCAAAGGCTTTCGCCCAAGCGACTGCGTGCATTCCGACACCGCCCAAACCGAATACCGCAACCGAGTCTCCAGGCTGGAACTCCGCAACTCGCAATGCGTGAAAGGCCGTAGAGACAGCACAGCCGATTATGGCTCCTTGCTCAAGCGGTATCTTCTGTGGAAGTTTGAAGGCATTTCGCGAGGGAATCGCGATGTACTCAGCGAAGCCGCCGTCCACGTGGTGACCGATAGACCATCGGTTTCTACAACGGTTGTCGTTCCCTTGGCTACAGTGGATACAGTTCCCACATGATATTATGTAATGAACGCAGACTCGGTCACCAACGTTAACGGCTTCCAGATTGTTCCCGATTTTTTCGACGATTCCCGCGATTTCATGCCCGAGGATAATGGGAATCTTCGCCGGCTCCATTCTTCCGTGCTTGTAATGTAGATCGCTGCCGCATATTCCGCTTGCTTTGATCTTGACTAGAACGTCTTTATCTCCAATTGTCGGAATCGAAACATCTTCAAGTTCCCACGGGTCTTCGGGCTTGTGAAAACGAAAAGCCTTCATACGCTTCACCCTTAAGCAATCCTGTCACTAACCTTTTATATCTTAAGTCCACCTAATTGAGGGACAAGAATTCCCGGGTTCAATGGGTTAACCTAGAAACCAGAAAAGAAAGGGGGAAACACGCGGACGTGATCAACGATTTTTCAAGGGCCATCTTTGAAGATAGAGACCCGACGGTTCCTGGAGAAGAAGGAAGCGTCTCTCTAGAAATCGTAAATGCGATTACACTGTCAAGTTTCGAACAGAAGCCTGCACATTTCCCCCTCAGTAGAGAGAAATATACGAAGCTAATGGATAAACTGAGGAAAACATGAGAATTTCTGTGATGACCGATCTCCAAAAGCCTAAATGGAACAATAAGAGAGCAAAGCAGACAGACTACGGTCTAACTCATGCACGATTCCTGCTTAGGATTTTTCTGGCTAGTTGGAAGTCTTGAACCACTTCTTCCTGGTTGGCGACTCCTATGGCTACGGCTGTGACTCCGGGTGTCGACAGGGAGAACTCCAAGCCTTCTTCGGGTTGTATCCGGCCGCTTGCGAAGGGTTTCAAGGCTATAATGGGCTTACTGGTCTGTCTGATGATCTTGAGGGTTAACCCCTCAGGGTTCATCCAGAAACCGATCTTGTTGACTGGGGTTGCGTAAACCTTTGCATCGTAGCGCCGCTCGTCGGAATACAGGATTGCACGCGCATCATGGCATGCGATGCCGGGTATCATACCCCTATCCCGAATTAGCCCAAGCATCTCTTCGGCATGGGTTATGATCCTCTTGACTGGACTGAGGAGGTCGTCGACAGCGTTTCCGTGCAAGAGGCAGATTCTGGCGCCCATCTCGTTCAGGAGTGCTATCTCATTCTCTATCTTCGCTAAATCAAAGGTGTAGTACGTGGTTCCGACCACCGTCATCCTGATTCCGGTCTCTTGTTCAACCTTTTTCAGTGCCTCAGCGATCTTATTGTCCGCCGGAGTATAGATTCCAGTCACACCGAACTCCGTGGCTTTGACAATAACATCCGAAATGGCGGTTACCTCATGGAATATTCGTTTGAAATAACTGGATTTTGCTTCACTGAAGTGGGAGTAGCCCAGAAAGGGGTTGATGCCGATCAAGACTCTGGGAACGTTGACACCTTCAACATCAAATGCCGGAAAGATCGTGCTCATTTTGACCACGGTAATGTGGTCGTCGAGCCTTTAAAATATTATGTCACGAAGAAAACTATTACCCGAAAGTCTTACGTCCCTCCGTAATCGAATCACAATTGACCTGTAATCCATAGTTTCAGTTAATAACCTCTATGTGGAGTTTATCTTAATATTAAGAAATCGCTTCAGGTTGGCTGTGATGCCTACGCCAGAGAGCGAGATCTCACGTTTCTACACTGTGCTTGGTCATCCCTTAAGAAGGAGCATGATCAAGATCATAGGCGAAACTGGATCGGCCAGCTTCACCGATCTGAGGACAAGGCTCAAGGTAAGCGTGGGGACGCTCTACTATAACATCGACCTTATGGAGGGTTTAGTCGCCCAAGATGAGAGCAAGAGATATATCCTGACTCCTCAGGGCAAGATAGCCTATCAACTTCTAGTTGAAAGTGAGGAAAAGCTCCTATCAATGGGTGTGGAGGCTGAAACGCGTTCTACCTGGTTGAGCTCTCTGACTAGAGTCTTTACGATGCGTGGTCTCTTTTCCTACTTGTATGAGTCACCGAAGCTCTCTTGGCCCTCAGCCGTTACCATCCTGGCCTATGGAATGTGGATTACGTACCAAGCTCAGCTCTTTCCAATCATCGTCTTATACAGCGAAAGGCCTATCCTCCCACTGCATCTTATTCCACTGCTATTTATGGGCGGTTGGATGATCATCAACATCCTCGGAAACTTTGTCCCCTTTGTTCTATACAATAGGCCGAGGGACGGGGCTGACTGTTTGCTCATCGGCTCGTGTTATGCTCTTCTCCCTTCATTAACGCTTCCGACACTTTGGGCCACATTCAGATTCTTCTACCTGAAACTGAGTTTGCTGACCGCTCAGCTAGTTATGCTAGTATCGATGGGTTATTCACTATGCCTCTTGACAACCGCAATATCTATGGCTAAAGGGGTCAGAATGGAGAAAGCCGCGCTAGTATCACTAATAACTCTTTATCTTGCAGCTGGTCTTTCACTGGCAGTGCATGGATTCTAAATTTTAGAGCAGCAATTCGAATTCCTAGAAGGCTTATTTTACCAAAAAACTGAAGCAAAAGACTTAAAAATCGAGAAAACTTAGATTTACTGCTATTTAGAAGCAGAGGAGATAGAAATGGACAAATTGGTTGCGAAAAGTTCGGCGGCAGTTGCTTTGGCTTTAACATTATTACTCACAAGTATGACGTTTCCAGACCATGCTTTGGCTGCTAAAGGTGTCCTAGAGGAGGGGGAGGACTATATACATTTCGATCTAACATTGACCGTTAACATAACTAGAACCGCCTTCAACATGACAAAGGAGTGGTTTGAGGTCAAGAAAGAGGTATGGATGAAGAAATGGATAGCCAGTAAGGAGCCATGGGAAGAAAGGCGCGATCAGCATAAGCAGAAATGGGGAGAGTGGATGAGAAATTGGGAATCGTGGAAGGAAACATGGAAGGAAGAATGGAGGAAGAGGTGGAAGGACGAATGGAACGAAACATGGAAGCCCGAGTGGAAAGAAAAATGGGGACAATGGGAAGAATGGATGGAGAACTGGACCGAAAAATGGAGAAAGATAAAGTTTGAAGAGATAGAAGAGATTCCAGAATTCATCAAGCCGCACTTCAAGAAGATAATGATGGAAAGATTCAGCGACCTATGGTACACGCACGTTAATGCTCCTGTCTTGGCTGATTGCTGGGTGATGCCAGCTTCGAGGCTTGGATTGAAGGTAGCTTTGGGTCAAAGTCTGAACAAGACTCTAGAACGAATCTATAACACATCAGATGTCTATATCAAAAACTTTGACTTAGACATCGATTTGCTCACAAGTGGAACCCTCATCGATGATACATTTGTGACGGTAGGCACCTTCAACCTATCCAAGAGCTTTGACCTGTACGGTGTCGTCATCCGAAACTCATCGGGTACATTTATCCGAAGTCAGTTCCGGAGCCTCAACGTGACCGAAAAAGTTGATGGAACGAGGTTCGGCTATCCTAAATGGGTATTCGTACCTGGCAAAGCTATGTTCGTGGACCTGACTGTCTTTAGCGTGCCGCTTGAGAAGTGGGAAAGAGAATTTGATTCAGATACGAATACGACAACATTTACACTGACCAAGAACATTAATGTCACTACGCCCTTCGGCAGTGTCATAGTCGATCCGGAACTGAGCCTGATTGTTCCAGGAGATGCAAGTGGAGTTGGAGATGTGATTGTGATTACTCCGATTTCGCCGACTGATCTTCTACCCATAAAAGTCATTGTGCCGACGGTGGCGATCGCTACTGTGGCTTTAGCTGCATATTACCTGATAAGGAAGAAGACGCTAATTTTGAGAAGATTCAGTCCTTCATGGTCTTCATAGATGAGGCGGAATCCAACTGATATGGCTTTAGCTAGACTTGTCTCTTTCTCAATACTTCGATGAACCGCTCAACATCACTGTAGCTTTTTTCATAGATGTGAGCGCTATTCGAAAAGTCTATGTATGTGCCGACTTCAACGTCTAACTTCTCGGCTATCTCCTTTTGAAGCTCGGTCATGGCAAGCATGTTCATGTGCATTGCTCTGAAGATGTCCCGGCTCCTCCACGTAGTATGCATCACCAACTGATCATCTCTTATGGCACACCACACTCTCTGGAGGCAGGGAGGCGAATCAACCCACATATCTTTCTCGGGCTTCCACGTCGTAGCTTGGGCTCTCCTTGAATATTGGGTTTCCCCCAGTTTCCTTACGATGAAATCTATCTGATTTACCCCATTCGGAGGATAGTCAAAGAGTCTTTCATGATAGGTGTAATGTATCTTGCCTTCCTTCACAGCCCAGTCCAAGGTTCCTTTCAGAACTTCATCGAGGTATTTCTGAAGGGAGTCTCTTAAGACAACAAGGAGGTCTCCCCTATGAACTCTAGGTTGAGAGAACGGCTCCTCAACCTCGATTAGTAAGCCCAAGAGCTCCTTAGCCTTTTCTCCATACTCTGTGTTAACCTCAAGGCCATTCTCCCAACAGCCCAGAACCGCTTTCTCCCAAGCGTGCGCTACGGTCCTTGTGCTAACTATCATGCACGAGCTTTTGACCAAGTGCATGCCACCGAATCTTGCCTAGTTCTCAATGTTAATGCGAGAAGGAGCTAAATAAGACTTCTCAACATATGAGAGGATCCAATCTTTAATTCTCGGTGCAATTGAATACGTTTATTAAACATCTTCATCTTATTTACTGTAATCAACGGAAGCGGAGTTGCATTGTCAGAGATAATAGGCCACGGCACATGGTACGACAAGGTCGCTTCAGAGATCGCAGAGAGAGAACGTAAGTTAGGAAGAAGCCTACACCTGATCAGAGTTGAAAGTGGAGTTGCGGCCTCCGGCATCCCTCATATAGGAAGCCTCGGAGAAGCGACCAGAAACTACGCTGTGAGTTTAGCCCTTCAAGAGCAAGGGTACAACTCTCAGTTCATAGTCTTCTCCGACAACAAGGATGGCTTGAGAAAGGTTCCGGCCGGCCT
>CAZQDW010000096.1:0-6613 GCA_964592315.1 uncultured Candidatus Bathyarchaeia archaeon | reverse complement strand
CGAGTTTACATGGAGAGATACCAGTCTTTGAGAGGATTTCTTCTATGCTTTTGGTGGCGTGGGAGAGGATATATCGGTTAACAAGTTCTCTGCAATGTTCAGGCAAGTCTAGACGAGTGAACTCGGCCGCCAAGGCTCCCGTCGAGTGCAGCACATAACATTCTGGCTCCAAAATCCTTGCAACTTCAATGGAATGAATTAGCGACTTCACAGAAGCCTTCCTAATGTATTCGTTTGGGGAAGAGGGTTCGATCGACCAAAGAGGTAAGTGGACACTGTAGATTGTCTTTTCCTCCTTTTTCATTTCCACGAACTTTTCCATTACCTCTTCATTTAGGGAGCGAGGTAGGACATAGCCTATGTCCATGGTTAGTTCCAAAAAATGGAACCCACCCTTCACAGCGGCCATGCAAATTTGGGGAAAGTTGAATTTGCTGAAGTCAACCACTCTCTCTCCGGTGATGAGGCTCATGACATCGGCAAACTGTAGTGGCTGTATTCCAAATCTCACCATAAACACCCGCTCCTTAGTTTGGCATAGTTTTATTGTTTTACCGCTTTCTGAACCATAAATATTTCCACTCGAAACAACGATGAATATCTAATGGGGGGCTTTTCACATAAGACTGATATAGTGCTTGTCAACAGTACCATGCCACAAATGGACCAGCCCAGATCAAATTTGGGGTACACAAAGGTGATGTCATCCTACCATCTACAAGAGCGTTGGCCGGCGCTCAGTTTTTAACCTTAGTCTCAGAGTAGATGATAGGAGGAAACCGATCGGCTTGACGGGAGGGTTCATAGGCAAGATTCTGAAGATTGACCTAACCCATGGAAACGTTCGTGAAGAGACTCTGGATGACAGTTTCTACAGGGCCTGGCTCGGCGGTTATGGACTTGGAGCAAGGATAATTTACAGCGATATTGCCCCGAAGACGGATCCAATGGGGCCTGGCAACATACTGGGATTCGCAGCAGGCTTGTTGACTGGTACTCTAACTCCTCTGGGTAGCGGCTTCGCCGTTGTAGGAAAGTCACCTTTAACTGGTACATGGGGCGACTCAAGGGCTGGAGGTTTTTTCGGCTCGGAACTCAAATTCGCTGGTTTTGATGCTGTGTTTTTCTATGGTCGATCCAGCAAGCCTGTATACCTTTGGATAGAAGATGGAAAAGCAACGATCAAGGATGCCTCAACCATCTGGGGTAGAGATGTCGTTGAGACTGAAGACATCATCAAGGAACGGCATGACGACAGAAGAGCGCAAGTAGCCTCTATTGGCCCATCTGGGGAGAAGCTCTCCCTGATATCCAGCATAATAACTGATAAGGGACGTGCTGCAGCACGATCGGGTCTAGGAGCCGTCGCTGGATCCAAGAATCTGAAAGCAGTTGCTGTAAGAGGCACTAGAAAGATACCCATAGAGGAGAAGGAAAAAGTGACTGAGCTGAGAAAGCAGTTCATCAAGATAGCAAAGGAGGAGAGGGGGCCCTACTGGGAATACTTCACAAAGTATGGAACTAGCGGATCAACAGAGATGCTGTCATTGACTGGAGACTCCCCATGCAAGAACTGGACAGGATCTGGAAACATAGATTTCCTGAACGCGGCAAAGATCAGCGACGACAACGTCCTAAGGTATCAAACTAGAAAGTACGGATGCCATGGATGTCCCATGGCATGTGGCGGCTATATAAAAGTCGAAACCGCCCCCCGCATTTTAGAAGGAATGAAACCTGAGTATGAAACTCTAGCTGCTTTCGGCACCCTGTGCCTGAACGACGATTTAGAGTCGATCATGTTTGCCAATGATATCTGCAATAGATACGGGTTAGATACGATCTCAACAGGGAGCATTATCGCCTTTGCCATCGAATGCTACGAGAATAGACTGATCACGAAGGAGACGACTGGGGGTATTGATTTGACTTGGGGGAACGCCGACGCCATAGTCAAGATGACCGAGATGATCGCTAGACGCGAAGGTTTTGGAGCCACCTTAGCGGATGGTGTAAGCGTAGCAGCCGAAAAGATCGGCAGGGGTGCTGAGAAGTATGCGCTCCATGTTGCGGGGCAGGAGTTGCCAATGCATGATCCAAAACTCATTCCAGCCTACGGAAGCGCCTATGTCGTTGACGCTACCCCAGGCAGACATACACAGGGCTACTCCATATACTTGGACGGGCTGCTGGGGGTTGAGATGCCGCCATTCGGAAATGAACTTGACTATCGCGGAAAAGGGGCTGCTAACGCATATATGTCGTATTTTAATCATGTTGTTAATGCGCTCGGAGTATGTCAGTTTCCTTCTAACCTGATCGTGATTGAGGGCATGCCAACTCACGCTGACTTCGTAAATGCAGTCACTGGATGGAGTACAACCATGTCCACGCTTCTAATTTGCGGAGAAAGAATCGCTTGTATGAGACAGGCCTTCAATGTCCGCGAAGGATTCACTCCAGCTGAATTCAAACTTTCAGGGAGAGCTTTAGGGAGACCACCTCTCACCAAAGGGCCGTTGAAGGGGGTGACAGTTGAAGTCGAGAATTGGGTCAAAGAATACTATCAGTACGCTGACTGGGACCATGAAACGGGCAAGCCAAGTGCAATGAGACTGATTCAACTTGGCTTGGGAGATGTAGCAGGGGATCTCCACAAGGAGTGGTCAAGGGGGCAAGAAGGCGAACTACGTAAGAAGAAAATGGAAGTAGATGATGGTTGAGAACCGGCAGATCACGTACATGATCATGGTGGGAGGATAATGAGAGCGGCCATATTGGAAGATAAGAGAAGATTGGTGATAAGAGATGTGCCGGAACCTGTCATAGAAGAAGATGAAGTCTTGATCAAAGTACAATACTGCGGAATATGCGGTTCAAACCTCCACGTCTACGTGGAAGGCATAGGCATAGATCTTGGACACGAGTTCTCCGGAGACATAGTCAAGATAGGATCTAAGGTGGACGGATGGAAGATAAAAGATCGAGTGGCAGTTAATCCCCGCGTCCCATGTCAGGAGTGCTATTGGTGCAGAAGAGGAGAGGTGGGGCTTTGTGACAAACTATTCTTAAGAGCAACTCGCCATCAAGAAGCCTTTGCCACCTACGCTAAGGCCAAGTCCGTTCAACTGCACCTGCTTCCAGACGAACTAGCGTATGAAGAGGGGGCGGTAGTTGAGCCTACAGCGTGCGCGTTGCATGCCATTAGGATTTCAGGGATGAAGGTAGGTGATGAGGTTGCAGTACTTGGCCTAGGTCCCATCGGCCAACTCGTAGCGCGGTTGGCAAAGATATATGGGGCTAAAGCGATTTATGCCACTGAGATTAGCCCGTCTAGGGTAGAGCTAGCTGCGGATGTGGTCGACCTTGTCATCGATCCGAAGGAAGCTGATCCTGTTGATAGAATCCTTGACCTTACCAGTGGCATGGGTCCGGATATCGTGTTCGAATGTGCAGGAAATACTGAGACCACTCAAGAGGCAATAGCTCTCGCCAAGAGAGGGGGGACAATAGTTATCCCAGGAATGTGCTTTGAGCCTGTTGAAACGTCATTCATTGACATCGTACTGAAGGGTCTCACAGTCAGAGGTTCTCTAGCATGGTCAGTGGGTGAATTTGCCATGGCATTCGATCTCATAAGAGAAAGGAGAATCCATGTGAATTCTCTGATTACAGACAGGTTCAATCTAGAGGACATCAACAAGGCATTCGAAAAAGCCTTGAAAGGTGAAGGCGGGAAGATTATGGTAAGGCCCTAGCTCTTGATACTGTTTCCTCGAAGTACGGACGATACAGTTTTGATCTCTTGAGAATCATCGTCGAAGATTTGGATCTAAAGACTTGGACAAACCTGGTCTATTGTTTAATGCCACTTAATGTTTCTTACTCTGCTTCTGCGCTACGGTAGTCTGCGAAACTCATGATCGAAGGATCGGTTCTAACATCAAGTACAGCTGGCAATCCTGAGCCGAAAGCTCTCTTTAATGCTGGTTTGATTTCTTCAGGATCGGTTACGAGCTCGCCGTAGCCCCCTAAGCTTTCCGCGAACTTGTCGTATCTCACTGCGTCGCTCAACTTAGAGCAGATATCGTAGGCTTTTGTAAGTTGTTGAGCGTGTCTAACCATGCCCCATTGGCTGTCGTTGCCGATGACGATTACTATTTGTTTATCATGTCTTACGGCTGTGTCTATCTCGCTGGCATTGAAAAGGAAGGATCCGTCACCCTCTATGACGAGAACTTTCTCCTTCGGCTTTGCTGTTTTGACGCCTATGGCGAAAGGAATTCCTCCTCCCAGATGTCCTAGTGAGCCGCCGAGGGCCGTCATGTAGCTGCCTGGAAACCTTGCGCAGAAGAGCGGGGTAACGTGAGCTTGTATGTCTCCACCATCCATTATAATGTATGAGTCCTCGTCCAGGAATTCACAGACTTCTTTTCCAAGTCTTCTAGGATCGATAGGTTTCTTCGAGCTTGTCGCTCCTGAAGCCAAGATCTCGTTCATAGACCTCAGCGTGAACTGTACATCTTTGAGCCACTCTGTTACTTCACGTTTCCTTCCAGTCTTCTTCAGAACTTCTCTTGCAGTCTCTATCAGCTGTGTCAGCACTGCTCTAGCGTCTCCCCAAATCCCCAGATCCACTGGCCTGTTTCTGCCTATTTCTGTAGGTTCAATGTCCACAGAAATCACTTTCACGTCAGGTGCGTAGAAATCTCCAGTACCGTAGTTCAGTATCTCCTCGAATCTGACCCCAATTGAGAGGAGTACGTCCGCCCCGGCTATGCTTCCGAAATCGTAACCTACTGGTCCTCCGCAGAGCGGATGGTCGTCAGGTATGCATCCCTTTCCGCCTATCGCATAACAGACTGGTATTTTCATGAGTTCAGCGAACTCTATCAGTTCTTCGGAGGCTTCTGACCAGTAGACTCCGCTTCCAACTAGTATGCCCGGCCGCTCAGCTTGCATTAACCACTCTACCGCTTTTTTCACTAGGTTGGGGTCGCCACAAGGGCGTGCAGTTGTTCTGTATCTGCTTGGCGGAACAATTGAGGCCTCTTCTTCTTCAACCTTCAGTTTTAGCGTGTCGCTGGGGAAGTCCAGCAACACGGGTCCTTTTCGTCCGGTAGTGGCATGTCGAAATCCCGTAGCTATATATTCGGGTATTCGACGTGTCTGGGTGCAGTAACCTATCCATTTAGTAATCTTTCTGTACATGTCTCTGGAATCAAATTCCGAAACAGCTCCCATCCCCTCATAACGGTAGGGTGTATGACTGCAGATTCCGACAACCGGCGCGCATGCATGCCATGCAGCAGCCATACCTGATGCCATGTTAATCACGCCTGGTCCCGCCGTAACCAAAGCCACACCAGGCCCGCGAGTGGCCATGGCGTATCCGGTAGCTGCATTTGCCACAGCTTGTTCATTCCTCATGTCTATGAGGTCTATGCCTTCGTCTACACATGCGTTATATATCAGGTTCAGTCCTCCGCAGAGGGTGAATACGACCTTTGCTCCCTCGTTCTTAAGAGCTCTGCCGACAAGGGTTCCCCCGTCTACTTCTACCATTGCAACCTCCTCTGACGATCAAGCTTTGTGGAAGTCTAAATTATTTAAGTTTTGTAGAAAACACATGCTAAAGAAGCCTTTGGAGCTTCAACAGGTCCGTCATAGCTCCTTTATACTTGATTTTGCCCCCTGAGTATGCATCCAATGCGTTGGTCTTCTTGTTCAAGATGGCAAGAAATGTATCACCATCCAATGTTACGACGACATCTGGTCTGCTGACAGTTCCTTCTTTCAGTTCTTTAACCTTCCCACTGGATACATCCATAACATAGAAGAGCTCTATATCAGGGTAATGAAACTGTACGCGCTTGGAGAATGTCTTGAAATACTCTTTTAGCTCTGTATCTTCGAATTTTGCCGCCACTCTCTCCAGTCCTTTCCTTACTTCTTCTCTGGATGCCATGAAATACCCCAGAATCATAGGACCTTATGCTCCATACTTAAAGTTTTCATGAATCCCTGCGATCTATTCTTTCTGACTGTAGAGGTCACTCCTTGATAGCTATTGATAAGGCTTAAATTTGCTGCAAACAACACGTGTACGCTCGTATGCCAGTGTGGTGAGTTGTTTGGAAATAAAAACTCCTAAGGAATTCTTCGAGAAAGTGTTGCCACAGAAGTTTGATCCGACTAAGGCGATGGGCATTGACTGTGTTGTCCAAATGAATCTATCCGGTGGAAATGGAGGCGATTGGACGATAACCATCAAAGACCTAAAGATTGACATTAAAGAAGGAGTACAACCGGCTCCCACTGTAACTATCAAGATGAAGGATGTCGACTACGTGGATATGGTGAATGGCAAACTGAGCGGGGAAAGAGCCTTCATGACTGGGAAACTAAAATTCAAAGGAAGCATGGCCACTGCATTGAAGCTGAAAGGACTAGGAATCCTCTAGGAGACGTACTTGGCCTGCGACCACGACTAACGATGCGGAGTTCTACACCGCAATCCTAGGCCTAATCATACTGGGGTTTTTCTCGGCTCTGACAGTCTACGAGATTCGACGTGAAGCTGCAACAGTAATCTCAGAGCTAGAGAAAGAAC
>CAZQDW010000095.1:0-6623 GCA_964592315.1 uncultured Candidatus Bathyarchaeia archaeon | reverse complement strand
ACTGGATGGCCGGAGGCTGGAGAAACTGGACTTTCAGCCAAGACATTGTCCTGCCCGCAGGCGTCGACTGCATCGTCTACATACCCATATTGGGAGGCCCAGTTAGCTTCGAAACAATAAAGGCCGGCCAAGGCAACACACCCCCAAGCGGCGGAAGATACGCGTTTTCAACCAACTCCACTCACGGACTAGGGGCGGGAGGTGTCTTAGTATTGACACGAGCAGGCGGAAAATACGTCGGTGACGGAGTGAAAGTGGAATTCAATGGAACTTATTACGGGGGTAGGTGAGAACACATAACTCTAGCTTAATGCATAATTCGTTTTTCTTCCTTTTACTTGCTGTGTTTGATGGTTCGTCTGTTAACGTTGAAGCGTCTCTTTGGCAAGGTTGAATTGGCCCCTCTGAACGCGTTTGAGGCGTCATATTCTGGGCTTGGACCTAGACACTGTCCAGTGAGGGCATGCTTCTTATCTTTGGTTTTGATGCACCGGCTGAATAAGCCATCGGAGACTATGCTATGCTGCTATCTCAACGGTCACGGGGATGTGGCTGAAGCTTGCGGCTTCAATCAAGGCTTTAAACGTCGTCGTGGAACGCCTAGCCAGTCAGCAGGGACAGAACGCACAAAACAGCCAGAAAAAAGCACGGAAAACTCAATTACGCATTATCCTGAGGAACTCGATTGTTAGTCTCGCGGCTTCGTATTGGTTGGGCAGAGACAAAATCTCTGCCGTGATGAACCTCTTGTAGTCGATCTCTTTAAGGGCGTGCATGATTTTGTTGAAGTCTAGATGACCCTGACCTGGTGCCTGTCTGTTGCTGTCTGCAAAGTGGATGTGTTCAAGATAACCCTTCGCCTTGATTAAGCTATTGTAGATTGATCTTTCCTCGATGTTCATGTGGAAAGTGTCGGCCATGAGTCCAACCATGCTGGAATCTACCTCTTCTCTCAATCTGGTAGCCTCATCCAAAGTGTTTATCAGATTGGATTCATAGCGGTTGAGAGGCTCTATCAAGATAGGTGTTTCCATCTCTTCCGCAAAGCCGGCGCATCTTACCAGAGAACCCCTAAGATTCCTGATGCCCGACTGGAAGTCGTCGACCTTTCCCTTGATCGAGCCTATTATCACGCGTGAATACAGTTTTCTCCCAATTTTCAGGTAGTTCCTAATCCTCTTGATCGCCTTTTTCCTGATTGATTCACGTGACGAGGATAGACTCAACCCGTAAATGGTGTAAGTTAAGCCTGTGCCAATTGCAGGAATTGAAAGGTTGAACTTCTCGGCCAATTTTCTGATTTCTTCCACATCAATTCTTTCGGGATCCCTCACAAACAATTCTATGCCATTGTATCCAAGTCTGGAAACTTCCTTCAGATTGGATCTGAGATTCCCTCCAAGCCCTAAGGGTTTGACATCTGGCTCTACTGCAACAACAATGGCTGTCTGCATCTATTTTCCGCACGCTTCAAATAGAGGTAAGAGAGATCAAGGCCGCAACACGATTTTCAGAGATTCCCCGGACCGATGAATGTTTACGGCCTCCTGAAATTGCTCTATGGAGAATTCATGAGTTATCATGGCATTGGAGTCAATTATCTTCTTACGCATTGTGGCGATTGCAGGAGAGATTGTGTAGTTGGCTATGAATGATCCGAGTATCTCCTTCTCGAGCCTCATGATGTCGTAGGGTTCTATAGGAACCTTTAGGCCCTTATTTGTTGTGCCGAATATCACCACTCTGCCTCCATGCCCCGCAGCGGCTATTGCTTGTTCGACTGTGACTGGATTGCCAACAACTTCCACGCAGATGTCTGCCATTCTACCGTCCGTAACGTCTCTTACCATCTTGATGAAATCCTCTTTCCTAGGATTTACGACAAGGTCGGCTCCAAGCTTCTTCGCTATTTCTAATCTCTTGTCGACGAGGTCGCTGACGATGACAAAGCCAGCTCCTCTCTGCTTCACGAGCTCTGTCCAGATCAGTCCCATGGGCCCTGCGCCTATGATTGCAACGATGTCACCAACCTTTATGTTTGCTCTGCTGATCCCATTGATTACGCACGAAACTGGCTCAACAAGAACGGCGTCTCTCCACTCCATATTATCTGGGATTCTGTAAACCGCGCTTTCAGGTGAAACATTGAATTTTGCGAAACCTCCATCAATATATATCCCCAGAGTCGTCATATTTTCACAGAGGTTCTCTTTCCCTTTTCTGCACCAGTAGCATTTACCACACTTCACATTCGGGTCTACAACCACGCGGTCTCCGACACTTACGTTTCTAACTTCGCCTCCTATGTCCAAGACTTCTCCTGTATACTCGTGACCCAGGATGACGGGAGGAGCCGCTGGATGCCGCCCTTCAAGGATGGCTGGGTCGGTGCCACAGAGACCAGCCAACTTGACCTCTATCAAGACGTCGCGGCTATCCTTAATAGAAGGAGACTTTACTTTTTCGATCCTGAAACCTTCTTTTGTCCCATAGAAGACTACAGCAAGCATCTCTTCCATCTTAGTCACTTGGCTTTATGGTGATCTTAACATGATCCCTTTTCGAGGCTTCTTTCAGAGCTTTGACGCCTTCGTCCAGATGGAATCTCTTCGTGATTATCTTGGTCATGTCGATTCTTCCTGAAGCCATAAGCCTGATCACGTTTTGGAATATCTCGTTTCCAGAATGGCCTTGAGATCCGAAAATTTGTCCCCTTCTCGTTTGGAACCGCTCCATAGTTATCGGCGCACTCCTTTCAGCCCTGCCGATCCAAGCTATTTTACCATCTATCGCTAGAGACCTCTCCATGTCGGGTAGGGTTTCAATCGGAGCCCCAGCTGCTTCAACTTGCATATCCGCTCCTAAGCCATCTGTCAACTCTAACACTTTTTCTGATGGTGACTCCCCTTCCTTTCTCAGTTCTATTGGGTTGAAAACATAATCTGCTCCGACCTCCATTGCCAGACTTGCTCTTTGAGGCGAGACTTCGAATGCGATAATCTTTGAGGCGCCAGCTACCTTAGCCAACTGAATGGATGCCAGGCCTATTGGTCCGGCACCGTAAATGGCAACGTAAGCCCCAGGTTTGGGTCCTCCGGATCTTATGAACAACGCGTTGTAGGCCACGGAGGTGGGCTCAACTAGAGAGCCCGCTTCATAAAGCTTCTCTTCTGATCCGTAGAAATCAAGTAGAGAGTCGATTTTCCAGCAGTATTTGGTTTCCACTTTGACGTATTCAGCCATCGCTCCATCTACGGTGAATCCTAGCTCCTCAAGGTTCTCACAGTGGTTGGGGAATCCGTTTCTGCACGGAATACATTCTCCGCACCACAGCATCTCCTCCGATGTAACGGAGTTGCCAACCTTGAAATCCCTTACAGCACTTCCTACCTCATCAATTACGCCTGAAAATTCGTGCCCGATCGTGCAAGGGAACTTCGTCAGACCGGGATAGAGTATATAGCTGTCTCCATCGGTTTCACAAAAGTGGACATCTGATCCACATATCCCGCAAGCTTTGACGTGTATCAATAAATCCTTTGGTCCTAACTTCGGCTTTTCTGCTTCTTCGGTTCTCGGTTCAGGGAATCTCCAGACTTTGCTCCCTTCGAGAACTTTACCTGTCTTTATCTCCAAATCCGAGAATTTATAGCCCTCTTTAGGTTCTTTTGCCGCATGCAACCTTACGGCTTTCATTCTAACGCCTCTTATCTCACGAGCTATGGTGGATAGGCGAGCGTATAGATGCTCCGGCCGCCTTTTGCCAAGGAACCCCTAATCACAGCTTCTATTTCTTGAGGAGCCCTCTGCGTGATCTCTTCGACAGGCGGCAACTTTCCAGGCGGAAACCTCTCCATGATATCGGTTATCAACTCCACCATATATTCCAGTAAGTTGACCAATCCCTCCTTTGCCTTCTCGGCTTTCGCGAGCGTTGCCTTTCCGACGACACCTTCTGGGTATGCAGCTACCTCTATTGGACCGCATCCTACATGGTCGTACCATCTGATCGGTTTCTGGTAAAGGCAACCAGCCTTGTCTACATGCTTGTCTGGCAAGTAACCTCTTGGCTGCGTATCAACAGCCTTTTCCATCTTCATCATCTCAGGGAACAGGGCCAGGCTGAATGAAGTTTCACACTCATCCGCATGAATAAATGGGGTGTCAAAGGGGCCTCCGTGAGCTTTATCTTTGCAGTATTGTGGTATCGCATGGTACCAGTTCAGATTGATGAAGATTCCTGGCACCTGATATCTCTTCGCAAATTGGTGGATTGCCGAAGGGATCACGTATTCCTGCCCATGACCATTCAGCAAAATCTGTTTCCTAAATCCGGCATTCCAGAATCCCGCCATAACAGACCTGATCACAGCCTTGAAGACGTCGTCATCTACAAGGACAGTGCCGGGCATGCCCACATGATGATAAGGATGAGACCCATACCAAATGGGCTGAGCGACCGTGCAACCAGCTTCTTGAGCGACAAGTTCAGCCATTCTAGTCACCAAGAAGGTATCCTCGCCTAGACACGCATGAGGACCATGATTCTCAGTACTTCCGATAGGTACTATTATCAAATCGTTTTTCCTAAGCCTCTCCTCGACCTCACTTGCGGTCATGTTTTGAAAGTAGATCCCGCTTGGCTTATCCATGTGGCCTTCTTGAGGGAAAGTCCAGTTCATGTTGACCACCATGAGTTAATAGGTTTAGTCGCTCATATTAAGCAATCACCTGCCTTGCCCACTCGATTTTGTCGTTATTCTCGCTCCCACTCATTCTTCTCCAGAAAAGATGGGACGAGGTGCGCGTCTTCCTGTTCCGTTCTTTCTAGCTCTTAAATAGACATAGAAGACGCGTCTCCGGCTGCGAGGAAGATCGGACATTAGCTGACACGGTGAACCAGCAATAAGACTTAAACCTTTGCAGCTGAGAATACATAAAGCCTGTGGTGATGAGTTTGAAATTCAAAGTGGTCAATTATAGAGATGTTCCTAACAAGAAATTCTGGGAAACGGGTGCGAAAAGGGTCCGAGTGAGATGGCTGATTTCCGAAGAAGATGGGGCAAAGAATTTTGCACTAAGGCTTTTTGAGGTTGAGCCCAACGGACAGACTGCTCTGCATTCGCATGACCATGAGCATGGTGTCTTCGTCTTGGGCGGGAAAGGATTAGTCGTCTGCGATGGTTCTGAAAAAGAGGTTGAACAAGGACATGCGATTTACATACCGCCCAACTCAGAACACTGCTTCAAGAACAGCGAAAGAGAAAACTTCTATTTCCTCTGTCTGGTCCCCGGCAGAGAATAGGTCCTCCTACAGATTCCAACCACTTTATCAACGACTGAAATCCTCTTTCATTCAATAACAATTCTAGAGGCTTAGGTCGAAAGGTTTACACAAGGAGCGGTGGAAATGGCACATGGTGATTCCATTTAGAAGTTGCGATTGACAAGCAAAGACGTTTAGTCATGCCGAAAGGATTTAGGGAGAAGTACGGTCTTTCCAAAGAAGGTAGGTTCGAGTTGGTTACCCGAGAAGAACGCATTGAGTTGATCCCGTCACTCAAGCAATGCCTTCAAGGCCTTTTTGAAGCACTCCATAGGCGCTCTCACTACGCCCGCTCCGATCTGACCTACGCCTGGCTTCCTGTGAGCTATGCCGGTGTTTATGATGGGCGGAATGCCTGTTTCAAGAACTCTGATTACGTCGATGCCCAAGGGTGTACCCTCAAAATTTAGCAGTGGAATGGTAAACCCCGGGTCCCTTGACACTGTTATTCTCATCATCTCCTTTGTGTAGCTCACAGCATCCGCTAGCGTTCCTCCAACGAAGTTTACTATTGCAGGCGCGGCGGCCATGGCGAACCCTCCGATCCCCCTTGTCTCGGTGATGCAGCTGTCTCCCAGGTCTGGGTTGGCATCGTCTGGTCCGTACCCAGGAAAGTACAGGCCTTTGGCTGTCGGGGCAGGCGCCACGAACCATCGGTGACCCAAGCCGCTTACCCGAATTCCGAATTCGGAACCGTTCCTAGACATCGCCGTGACAACTGTGCAGTTTTCAATGCCATGTGCAGGGTCCATCATTGCCTTGCAAGCGGCCATGGAGAGATTGAGGAAGAAGTGGTCGTTCTCAGCCAGGAATCCTGCAATCCGAGAAATACTCTTGGTCTCAAGATCCGTCTCCACCAGATGTCGGATTATTATTCTTTCGAAAAGTGAGGTAGCTGCAACATTACGGTTGTGGCATTCATCCCCCATATGCAGTGCCTGCGAGACTATTGTACGCAGGTTGATTCCCCCTGATCTCCTGATTGCCAACCCCAAGCTAGGCCCGAGCTCCGTCTCCATCCATTTCAAGCGCTGAATCACTTCGTGGCTGTATGCGCCGAATCTAAGGACTCTGCCAAGTCCTTCATTCATGTTGCAGAAGGATTGATTTGCATGCTTCCTGTTTTCTACCACAAACACAGGCATGGATGCGGAGATCACCCCAGCCATTGGACCCACTGATCCGAGTTCATGGCACGGAGTCAATGAGATCTCATTGTTCTTGACGATTTCCGCCGCCTCTTCTGGACTCTCGGCTAGGCCCTCATACATCAACGCTCCATAGACCGCCCCTCGGA
>CAZQDW010000094.1:0-6628 GCA_964592315.1 uncultured Candidatus Bathyarchaeia archaeon | reverse complement strand
GAAGTCATCTCAGAGGCTATGGAGAAGGTTAGAGAGTTCGTTCTGAGAGTCTCTTGAGAAGCTTGACCCACCTGACGTATAAACTGGAACGGCTGAGAGAACATTTCCAGAGACAAGGAAGATGAAGCGAGAATTTGTTGCAACAATCGACCAAGGTACGACTGGTACTAGGTTTGCAATTCTTAGGAAAGACGGAACGGTGGCTGCGTTCAGCTACAGGGAGCACAGACAGATATACCCCAGACCAGGATGGGTTGAGCATGACCCGTTGGAAATCTGGCGAAAAACCCGGGCAGTCATAAAGGAGGCTTTAGAAAGGTCAAAGATTGAGTCTGACGAAATATGTGCTATTGGGGTCACAAATCAGAGGGAGACAGCGGTTGTCTGGGATCGGCTTACTGGAAAACCGTATTATGAGGCTATTGTGTGGCAATGCACGCGGACGGAAAAGATTTGCCAAGAACTTAAAGATAGAGGGCTGGAACCCCTAATAAGGGAGAGGACTGGACTCTACGCTTCCACGTATTTTTCAGGTCCGAAGATAAAGTGGATACTGGATAACGTTCCAAATGTCAGAGAGCAAGCGGAGAACGGCAGAGCCGTATTCGGCAATATGGACACGTGGATTATTTGGAATCTAACCGGAGGACCCAAAAGAGGCAGTCATATTACGGATTATTCTAATGCTTCTAGAACCATGCTTATGGATTTAGGGAAACTCTGTTGGGATGAAGAGATCACCACGGAGCTCGGCATACCATTTCAGATGCTTCCCGAGATCCGTCCTTCCTCGGATCGGGAAACCTACGGAACCACATTGAAAGACGCTGTTTTCAGTGCCGAGATACCCGTATGTGGAGACGTAGGAGACCAGCAAGCAGCGCTGATCGGACAGACCTGCTTTCAAAGGGGAGAGGCGAAAAACACCTACGGGACAGGATGTTTTATGCTGATGAATACGGGCGATAAGCCGGTCATGTCTATGCATGGTTTGATCAGTACGTGTGCTTATGGCTTGGAAGAGAATAAGTGCACCTATGCCTTGGAAGGATCCATTGCCATAGCTGGGGCAGTCATCCAATGGTTGAGAGACAACTTGAGGATTATCAAGTCGGCCTCTGAGACCGAGGAGATCGCTAGATCGGTTACTGAAGAGGGTTCGGGAGGAGTCTACTTTGTTCCAGCATTCAGCGGCTTGTTTGCGCCATACTGGGATATGTACGCGCGAGGGTGCATGGTGGGCATCACAAGATACACCAAGAGGGAGCACCTAGTTCACGCGGCTTTGGAGGCAATATGCTACCAGACTAGAGATGTCCTAGAAGCCATGATGGAAGACTCAGGGATAAAAATCACCGAGTTAAGGGCTGATGGAGGCGCCGCTGTAAATAATTATCTCATGCAATTGCAAGCCGATATATTAGGTGCTAAAGTGGTCCGACCAACAGTGACCGAGACGACTTCTCTCGGAGCGGCTTACTCAGCTGGGCTAGCCGTGGGGTTTTGGAAGGACTTGGACGAAATCAGACGAAATTGGAAGATCGACAAAGTTTTCACCCCAGAATGGCCTGACGAGAAGCGTCAAAAGATGTATAAAGATTGGGGAAGAGCTATTGAACGTAGCAAGCGATGGATTAAAGAATGAACTCACACCTTTTCAATTTTCTTCCTAGCAACTACACCTATTCCCAAAATTGATGCCGACAGCAAGCCGCAAATAGCTCCGTTGTCTTACCCAATTTGGAAAGGTTTAGAATAATGCTAGGCTTACAAAAAATTCGGTGCGAAAGTTGCAAAGGGGGGTTAAAGCCAGTTCCGGTTGTATTGGCGGCCTAGTCTAGCTTCAAAACTTGGCAAAAGCGAGAATCCTTAGTAATGACAGAATTCCGAGAAAGCTTACAGATTCTTAGAATTGGCTTCGATCATGTCGGCAATATTCCACGCCTCGAGTTCTTCCGCAACTGTCGGTGAGAGTCACTGTTAGCAAGGGGCACGTCTTTTGTAGCGACTATGTCGATTCCCAAATTTAGCATATTCTTGAAGACAGTATCCCCAAGTCTTACGGGAGCCGACACCATGATTCTGGCTAGTTCTGTAGCGCATGGGATAAGCATGTCCTTAGGCACAGGCTTAATTGAGCGGACAGATACTAGCGGCATTCTTCCGCCTTTAACTCTTACGGTTGTGAAGAAGTCCCTTACCGGAGACTTGACTTCTTGTGCGCTGTAGTCTTTTCCACGTCCGCACTCAGCATTTTCGACTCTAACAATTTCGCCGTTTCTGATCTCAACCTTCATCTTGCATCCCACGGGACACAAGATGCATATTATCTCACGAGTCTCCATCGTCAATTCTGAAGACCTCTTCACGTACTCATGCTTATGGTTATGTGGTCTCCCTTCCCCAATTCCTTTAGCCTTTCGGCTGTAAGCTTAATGGTTACGACTTCGGGAGGTTTAACAACACGCTTACGCACAATGATGTTCTGCCCCATCCTTATCTCGGCATTAAAGGCTGGACTCCTTACGCGCGAATAGAGCGTCAAGGGATTCTGTCCACCTATGACCTGAGGAACAACGTATCTGATGTTTCCTTCCGGTTCGAGTAGGATTCTTCTCCTTAGCATAGGGAGCTTGCCCAGAATCCTTTTCGCCGCGTTCGTTCCAGCTGCTTCTCCTTCTTGAGTTACGTGGTCAACTAAGTCGTGAACGTAGACAACATTGCCGCAGGCGAATATGTTCTCAACAGATGTTTCCATATTTTCATCAACCATTGGACCGCCTGTTTTCTGATCAAGTTCTACACCTGCCTTCTTGGAAAGCTCGTTCTCGGGAATTAAGCCCGCTGATAGTACAAGCGTGTCACATGCGATTGTCTTCTCTTCTCCGGCTATAGGTTGTCCTTTATCATTCAGCATCGATATTGTTACGGCCTCGACTCTCTCAGACCCGTGAATGAAGACTGCTTGGTGGTTGAGATAGAGGGGGATACGGAAGTCTCTTAGGCATTGAAGGTTTCTGTCGAGCCCGCCCGGATAAGGCATCATCTCGACGACCGCCTCGACCTCCACTCCCTCCAAAGCGAATCTTCTAGCCATTATGAGGCCTACATCCCCAGAACCAAGTATCAAGACTTTCTCGCCTGGAACATAACCCTCAATATCCATGAGCCGTTGAGCCGTTCCCGCCGTGAAGATGCCGGCAGGTCGTGTTCCAGGAATACACAAGGCTCCGCGACTTCTCTCACGGCATCCCATAGCCAATACTATGGTGTCTGCTTGGAGCTCCATCAAACCCTCGGATTGGTTGACTGCCAAGATCTTCCTATCGGAGGTCAGATCCAGAACCATTGTTTCAAGCTTATACTCAATCTGTAACTCATCTACCTTTCTGATGAACCTGGTGATGTACTCTGGGCCTGTCAAGTTCTCTTTGAAGTAGTGCAACCCAAAGCCCGTGTGAATGCATTGGGGGAGTATGCCGCCCAGCCCCTCGTTACGCTCAAGTATTAGTACTGAGTCGATCCCGTTCTCTTTTGCAGCTATTGCTGCGGCTAAACCGGCAGCTCCTCCACCGATTACAACCGTGTCCAATCTCTGTTTACTCATTCCGTCCCATCCCCAAGAAGAAGCTGCTTGGCTGGATGTGGCAAAATCTTGGAGTCGCCACCTCTCTTCGTCACCTCTTCAACCGGCAACCCGAGTTCCCTCGCAATTATTCCGATAACGTGCGGCGTGCAGAACCCGCCTTGGCATCTTCCCATGCCGGCTCTGGTTCGATACTTGACCCCGTCGAGGGTTGTGGCGCCACGTCCTATAGCGTCCAGTATCTCACCTTCAGTCACATATTCGCACCGGCATACAACGTGACCATACCGAGGATTCTGAGCTATCAGCTCTCTCGCTTTCACAGGGTGAAAATCGCGTAGAGGATGGACAATCGGTTTCCTGAAGCGGTTGAAACTCTCTTTCTCTTTGAGAGCTAATCCCTCTCGATTGAGAATGTCAACCACCATGTCCGCGATGGCGGGAGCCGAAGTTAGGCCCGGCGATTTTATGCCCGCCACATTGATGAATCCGGATGGTTCTCTGTAAGACTTTATCACGAAGTCTTCTGTCGTAGGTTGGGGACGAAGCCCTGCGAAACCCGAGATTATAGCGTCATGTCTAGCCGATAGTTGGGGTACGAGTTTATACGCGTCATGCAAGACCTCCCCAAGCCCAGCAAAAGTTGTGGTCATGTCCATCTTATCCTTTATGTCGCGGGCTGTTGGTCCCGCAACTATATTGCCGTCCACGGTCGGCGTGACCGTTATTCCTTTGCTTATCGGGCTGGGAACCGGAAATAAGACATGGTTTACGATCCTACTCAAGTCCTTATCATAGATGACGTATTCGCCCTTTCTTGGAATGATCTTGAACTCGTTTATTCCAGCCATGGATGAGACTTCGTCTGCAAATAGACCTGCGGCATTGACCACATATTGGGTGTAAATTCTTCCTCTACTTGTCTGGACTGCCTTCACCTCACCGTCTTCCACGACCATGTCTAAGGCTTTAGTTCCCAGAAGGACCGGAACACCATTTTGTTTCGCATTCTCCGCTAAAGCCATCGAGGCCCCATAGGGCGAGAGCACACCCGCGGATGGTGCATGTAAAGCCGCAATCGCCTCGCTGTTCAGGTTAGGCTCGATCTCAAACAGTTCCCGACCCTCGATAATCGTCAGGTCTGGGACGCCGTTTCTTCTTCCACGTTCCATGAGTTCGTCTAGAACTGGCACTTCCTCATCTTTCAACGCGACCACAAGCGAGCCTATCCGTTTTAGTGGTATGCTAAGCTCGCTGGCAAGTTCTGACCAGAGAACGTTTCCTTTAGGACACAACTTTGCGGCTAGGGTTCCGGGCTTATCGTCGTACCCGGCGTGAACTATAGCCGTATTCGCCCTTGTCGCACCTGCGAAAGCTATGTCCACTTCCTTCTCAATGAGCGCAGCCTCGATATTGTACCTTGACAATTCACGAGCTATAGCGGTTCCCGTTATCCCGCCGCCAACTATCAGGACAGATGTTTCCATAGTGGGCAACTCGAGGTCTTAACAAGTCTGTCGTAGATCGTTCTGAACTGTACACCACATTTTCGTAGATAAATGTTAATAGGCGTTTTTCCATTAAGCGACATGAAACTATGTCATACTTGCTTCATGCGACGGAAAATGGTTATGCGTAGAATCGGTGTTGTGACCCGTGGCGGAGATGCTCGAATAATGTCGGCACAGCGCATTAGTAGGTGAGTACGCCAGGTTGCTCGCTAGAGCCAAATATGAAAGAGAAAGCCTCTCGTTAAGTCGCCCTAGCTAAGTATAGATCATCAGATCGTTCTCGTCCATTTGGGACAAAGACGGCTCCTAGATTCTAGAAGGTTATGAATTCAAGCAAGGGCTTGGATGATCGACTCTGCATAGATCTCCGCTGCGGCCACAATTTCTTTTACGTCTACGTGTTCGTCTATCTTGTGGGCTTGGCTTAGCGTTCCGGCGCCGAATATGACAGTTGGAACGCCTCTTCTTACCAGGTGAACCATCTCGCAGGTCGCTTCAAAACCTAGCGTCTTGGGTTTTTTCCCGGTTACTTTCTTTATAGCCCGCCTAAAGATCTCAACTATTTCTGCGTCAGGCTTGGTCTCTGAAGCTTGCAGTAGCACATACCTCTCCAGTTTGTATCTGAAATCCCGATCTTTTCTTTTCATGGATTCTAGCAATTCGATTAGCTCCGATTCGACATCTTCTGCATCCTCTTGAGGTATCAATCTTCGGTCTATTGTAGCTTCGCAATAGTCAGGTATTATGTTGTCTTTCTCTCCTCCTTTGATTGTACCGATGGCGATTGTCGGAGGTCCAAGCAACTTGTGTCTCTTTTTCACCAACTGGCCGGAGTATCCATCCAGTCCCCGAGATACCCGGGCCATTTTATGGATGGCATTTACGCCTTCTCCGGGGCAACTTATGTGAGCAGCCCTACCGAACGTGGAGAGTCTCCACCTGACGACTCCTTTATGGGCAGTCTGTAAGGTGAGTGCCGTAGGTTCTCCAACAACGGCCATGTCCGCAAGGTAGCCTTTGGATAATAGGTCCTCGGTTCCGAAGCCAGAGACTTCCTCGTCTGAGACAAGGCATGTTAAGAGCTTACCCTTCAACTTGGCATCCGTGTTCAATATCGCCTCTGTGGCCGAAATCCAAGCTGCTATAGAAGATTTCATATCCGCTGCTCCTCTTCCATAGAGTTTGCCATCTACGATCTCTCCAGAGAACGGCTCGATACTCCATCGGTCTATGTTCCCAGCTGGAACGGTATCCAAGTGACCGTCAAACATCAGCGACCGACCTTTTCCAAGATCCGTGTGACCGATCAGACTGGGCCTTCCCGGTTTGAAATCGTATTCAGAAACTTTTAACCCGAGTTCTCTAAGCTTTGACGCGAGGAAGTCGGCGATCTCACTTTCGTTTCCGGGGGGATTTTCGCTCGGTATTCTAACGAGTGTGGTAGCTAGGCTCAGAAGCTTTTTCTCATCGATTTTGATTTCCATAGTTCTCGCAGACTTAATCTTAAGGGCTATCTTTTATTTTTTAACCC
>CAZQDW010000093.1:0-6644 GCA_964592315.1 uncultured Candidatus Bathyarchaeia archaeon | reverse complement strand
GGGTAGGCCACAGGCCATGGCTTCGATTGTGGTCAGGCCGAAGCCTTCGCGTGCTCCCGCCGCTGGGTTGAAGAAGACATCACAGGAATTCAGAAACTGAGGGACCTCAGCCTTCTCAAGGTAGCCAAGGTAGATGAGATCGTCCTTCACATGCAGCGGCGTGATATCTTTGTTTCCTCCGGCAACTGCAAGTGTGACGCCCTCTCGCCTAGCGAGTCGTTTGACCGTTCTAAGCGTGTCGTAAGCTAGAACGAGGTCGAGCTTTGACAGCCTGCCAAGATAACCCAGCAGGACCTCGTCTTTTGGAAGGCCAAGGCTTTCTCTGCATTCTTCCTTGTTCATGAGTTTGAAGGTGTCCGTGTCGACCCCGTAGGGGATCACGTCTGCGGGAGCTGGCCAGAACTTGCTCAACGCTTCGGCTAGGCATCGGCTGCCAAGGGCAATCATGTCATATTCACTGGCGTGGAAGGCTGAGGCTAGCCCTATCCAGTCGGTCATCGAGGCTGCAGAGTGAAGAGTGTAGCAGTGGGGCAGAAACTTGCTGGTGAAAGCCCTATAGGTGAAGACCGGCGCTGCGTCCCAGATGTGAATCAGATCGTAGTCGTCTAGGAAGTCTTGGCTCAGGCGCCAAGAACCTTTGGGTCGAAGGATGAAACGTTTCCTGAAGCCGTCTTCGGTCGTTTCCGTTCTTTCGGCTTTGGTGCGGTCGCTCGTTTCGAAGATCATGTCGCAGTCAAAATGCTTTGAGAGCCGCTTTGTCAGTTCATATGTGGTTGCCGCTCCTCCTGAGGGCGTTCTTCCTTTTCCGTCCCAAAGTGTCCAGCCCATGACAGCAATCGTGGGTTTGCGCAAGCCTCTCACCGCAAGGTGGTTTCATGATCGGCAGATATGTTTCATAATCAAGGGAGGCTGTTTGCAGCACTTGCTAGCCTAGTTCATTTATTGTGCTTCTTGCTGCAGCTCGCACAGCTTGCGTGCTGTTGAGCTTAGGCTTCCATCCCAGCGCCTTAAGTTTTGTTGTCGACAGAAGCATGTATTTGACGTCTCCCTTCCATCCTCTTCCTCCGTCAACTCCGCCTGTGAAGTGGAAGACTACATTTCTTAAGCCCATTTCCTCGGCCACGGCTGTTGCTATTGTCTTCACGTCAACCCAGTCTTCGGAGCCTAGGTTGAAGACTTCGACCGCTTTCTCTGCGGCTTTTTGCCCTATTAGCATAGCCTCAACGCAGTCATCGATGTGTATGTAGGATTTCGCCTGTGTTCCGTCGCCTAGGATTTCTAGTTCGTGTGGGTTCTCTTTGAGTTTGTGTATGAAGTCGTATATGATGCCGTGCTTGCTTCTGGCTCCGATGACGTTGGCTAGTCGGTAGGTTCTTGCTTTGAATCCGTATGTGTGGGCGTATGCGCTTATGAGGGCTTCCGAGGCGAGTTTGGATGCTCCATATACTGAGATCGGTTCTAGTGGAGCGGTTTCGGGTGTTGGTATTTCTTCTGCGTCGCCGTAGACTGTGGAGGATGACGTGAAGACCAGTGATTCTGCCGCGTTCGACTGCCTAACCACCTCCAAGAGATTGTAGGTGGCGATGATGTTCTGTTCGAAGTGGACGTCGGGGGCAACTGAACTTAGCTTGACCTCGGGGTTGGCAGCCAAGTGACAGATGACACTACAATTCTTTGCGCTTTCGGCCACGTCCTTCTTGTTTAGGAGGTCGCCTTCGATGAATTGGAAGTGCTTGTGGTGAAGCCACTTTTGAATGTTGCCTAGGCTTCCGTTGCTCAGGTTGTCAAGGACCTTAACTTCTGTTCCCTGGTTCATGAGGGCATCGACGAGATGACTTCCTACGAAGCCTGCGCCACCCGTTACTAGAAAGAGCCCTTGATCCGGAGGCTTGGTCAACTGTGCGTGCCCGCGTCTAGTTAATGGTTTGTTATAAGGCTTTATATGTACGTCCAGACTTTTCTGTAGCGTGTATAAAATCCTTTTGGTGCGTTCTGCCACGTTTGCCGTTTGCGAAAGAGATTTAAACAGTGGCATGATATTATTGTCACATGCCTTCCGTCACTAGTGAGGAACTCTGTCTCCAGATTCTTGAAGTCCTGTATGATCTGTCCAAGGAAGCGGCTTCAACATGGGGAGTGAACAGGGACACGCTGCTGAAAGCACTGCAGGTCTCTGAAAAGGACATGGACGCAAATGTCATGTACCTTGCACAGAGGAATATGGTCGCGGTAACACAAGCTGACCGTGTGATCTGGTTCCTAGCAAGGATAACACCGTTCGGCAAGGATGTTGTTGAGAACAGGCAGCTGTATGAAAGAAGGTTCCCCTTCCTTAAGGCTGGCAAGCCTGGCCACAGGTAGTAAAGGCGAAGCATATAATCTGGTAATCTTCCTCGTTCACCACGCCATACTACTCCATCGATAGTGATCGTGGTGCCTGTGCAAGGAGGCATTCCACGAAGGTTCGGTGTCCAAGCGGCTGTTGATCCCCGACTTTTTTTCACACTGTGCGCAGAAAAAAAATTTTCCTTAAATACTTTTGAAACTTCAACGGGAAAGCCTGGAAACTTTGAAGTCAACAACCGAAGTTCTTGAGTGTTGAAGAATCCTTGGTAAACCAAGGATTTCGTTGAAGAATCCTCAGCAAACCTGCTGCGAAACCTTTGCACGGTTCGAATTGGGAGGGTACTCACCAGTTCCTGCGGAGGCTCTACTGCCACTTTTCTGCATGGTTCGCTTAGTTGAGCGTTGATTGAGACCCGAGCAATGGGCATAGGACTTACTTTTTTGAGAGACACTTCTCCTGGTTTTTTGAAAACTAGGAAACGGGAAAGAAGGTGACGTGATGCCGAGAAAATGTCTCATGTACCTTCAACTGGCCTAGACCTTAAAGCTCAGCTTGCGGATACAGCTCGCTGTAGTGAAGCCTTAAGAGCGTCAAGACTGGTTGAGGCTCTGGCGGCAAGCACTAGCAAAGTGCCAGTGCTACGGCTCATAGCGATGGATCAGGAGCTTATGAAGAGACAGGGGTGCGGGCCTAGACTGTTTGAGTTCTAATCCCCTATTCCCGCAATTTTGACCTTTAGGTGGACAAATGCTACAATCAAGCTCAATGCCAATTCCCAATCGGCCATCAGGGAAGGCCGACTAACAACAATCCGAAGATCCAGCCCAGAAGACAAGCTTCATTTCTCACAACCCCTAATATGAGAGTGCATTTCGGACTTTTTGGAAATGAAGATCAAGCTTACTTATGAAGATGTTAGCTATCTCTTGTTGTTAGTTGGAACTGGTAGTTTCGATCATCCATTCTCTCAGCAGGTCTGCGGGAAAATCGTCAGCCATCCTCTTCATGGTTTCATCGGTTAGCCGGGCGACCTCTTTTTTGCAGAATGTGCAGTAGAATTTTCCGTCCACGCTTTCCTCCGTTAACAAGGGTGTCTTGCAGTGTGGACAGATCAGTTCTCCGTCGCGGTAGATTGGGGGCTTTGGTTCCTTCAACTTGTCCACGGCTTCTTCATCCTGCTCTCTACTGCTTCTTTATAGTGGTTTAGGAGGCTTGTGAGTTTTTCGTCGTCAGCCCTTCTTTGCAGGTCTCTTTGGACTGCGAGGAACATGGATGGGTGAAGCCTTTCCACAACATGTGGCTCTGTGATGAAATCAACCTCGATATCGTAATCCTTACTATCCAGCGGAGATTTCGCACTGCGGTAGAACCTATAGGGCAGAACCTCGCCGTTCTCTGTCTTGTAGGGCTTGTATCCTCTCTTCTCGATCATGGAAACTATTGTCTCGTACACCCTTAAATCAACCAGCCTCGGATTGAGAACAAAGTCGATGTCGATTGAGCCGCAGTGTCGATCCGCCTTCCCAAACCTTTGCAGAATGAAGTACGGGGTCCAGCCGCCGCTCAATACAAGGTGATCCCTGTAACTTCCCAACGTCCGGAGAATCTCTAATAGTACAGACTTTGAAGCCTCAGTAAGCCCTTGAGAGTAGACGTTAATATTCCACACAGTCACAAGGAGCACATCCTAAAATCCTATCTCTTCTTTTCTCAGATGTTCAGCGGCCTCCCGTCCGCGGGCAGGATAATTATGAAGGTCGACGTAAAGCTGAACATTAGAAACGACTTGAACCTCTCGAACCCTCTGCACACCATAAAACACTCCCTCGTCGTAAGGTTGGACAAGAAAAACGTTTCCACCTAGCTCAGTCGGCTGCAAATCCAGACGCTCCGCCAAGCTTTCCTCTCCCCCGCCTACATAGATATGGAGGCTCGCAGGCCGAACATAAGGCGCTATCAAGGAAGCTCCCACGTGAAGAGTCAAAGCATACTTCGAAGAGTCTTCATTAGCTGAAGACAACTTTTTGAGGAGGACATCAAGCTCCCCCTCCATTGAATAGTAAGCCTTGATGTCGTTTAACAAGCTGAAGTCGTGGATGGCAGCCCACCTGCTCAATAGCTCTCCCGGATTCGCGGCCTTAACCCTGTTCGTCTCAGTCCTTCTGCATAAACCCATCTTCAACAAAGTCTTAACGAGCCTGTAGGTGTGACCGTAAGCTGTTCCAGCTTCCTCGGAAAGGTTAAGGATGCTCCACTCCTTCTCAGGACTGATCAAAAGAATCCTCACGATTCTAGTTGCCTTAGGCGAAAAGACGTTTTGAAAGTTCATACTTACGAACCACGATAAGACTATTATCCTTAGACTATATATAGTATCCCTAGAAAGGATAGCGCTCGGAATATGAAACGTCTCTATATCAGGTTATGCCCATATTCTTGGATTGAAACTGTGGGTTCTTTTCGAGATTGAAGAAAAGTTCGTTGAATGGATCAAGAAGAGCGTTGAGCTCCCGGAAAAGCGTGGGAAGAAGAAGGGCGAAATCAAAGTTATGCGGGGGACTAGCCCAAAAGACTTTTGTCGGTTGAAACAATCCCTACTGCAAAGGAAACCGTAAGAGATGCGAGTCCAAAGCTTGGATGTCCCGAAACTTCCTTCTCCGTACCTAGAGGTTCTTCAGCGCGAAGTTGGGAAACTGCAAAGACAAGATGAAGTCGTAGCCATAGGGTTGGCTGGTTCTGTGGCTAGAGGAGATTTCTGGCGAGGCTCAGATCTGGACATAGAAGTTATTCTCAAAGGAGACAGGCCTAAGAATGTTGTGTGCACCTCAGTGGTGTACTTCACGCTCTTCATGTCATCCATCCATTCTGGAAGCCTGTCCAAAGCAAGCATTTCCCAAACTTTCTCACGCGGAGCCCTAATTTCAACTGACTTTATTACCCTAGTCAAGATATCACCTCCCTCTAGGTTTATGCCTCCCGGCACCGATTCCGCCCACTTTCTTTATTGTCGATCCTTATTATCTTCTTTGGTGTTTGACACTTTTCGGGTTGCCGTACTATATACACGAAGCAACCCTCATTCTCAGTTGCTTTCTAAGAAAGAAAGCCTCGGGCGGGACTTACCCTTCAGGGTCCAAATCCCTACTTCAGCCTTTTAAACTCTCGAAAACTTCTAAGGATGTAATGAACCGCATACATGCTGCATGGAAGGCTGGAACGGTACAAGCGAATTATCTCTGAACTTGGAAACGGAGATTTATTTCTGCACTTCCTATACAGATATTAGCATCCGATCCGCATTCACAAATATTTCTTGAGTGTTCTAGTTTTGAAGTTTGTTATCGTTATGCCCACTATTTCGTCCTCTGCGATTCGGTATATGACTCCGTCTTCAACTTCAACGCTGTCTTTGGCTTCTCTAGGTTTGCCAAAGCTTATATACAGTACATCAGCTTCTTCGTCGTAATCTAAATCTATCTTTTCTAGACTTACTGCTGCTTTCTCCATGTTACTTCTCCCTTAACCCTACCAACATTTGAAGTGAAGTAAGCGGTTATAATAACCTTTTCTTCGCGGGCTTTTCGGTAAATGACCACGAGATATTTCGGCCCTATACGTAGTTCCGTATAGAGCTTCAGAGCTTTGAGTTCACCCCTCAACCCTTCAATGACCAAATCTGGGTCCTGAACAGTCTCAACTATATTAGTAGTATAGGCCGCAACTTCTGGATGTCGCTTATCAATGTGCTCAAGAACCTTCTTAGAAAGCTTTATTTCCATTACTCAACTGTCCACCGTTCTGCCTAATCGCCAAGCATTTTGCATCGTATGCTTTCCAAGATTTATATATATTAATAGCCAAATCGTGTTCGCTGATTTCTAGCAAGATCTGATTAGACAACTTTCATGATTACCATAACATCGCCTCTTCACTTAACCAAATTACTTGGTAACAAAGATTACCCGTAGTCTAAATGAGGAGGAATAACAGAGATAACAGCAAGAGAACCTTCTTATTTGATTTGAGAGGCATGGTTGCTCTTTCAAGAGTAATGAAGATCATATTTGAATAAGTGGACGTCTTATTCGAAGGGATCGAAACGGAAACCTTTACTTCAACAACCGTGAACGACAAACCTACAACAAACGATACTCCGGTTGTGGAAGGGATTTGAGCCCGAGAAGGTGGAGCCTCGGGCGGGATTTGAACCCGCGACCTCCACCTTACCAAGGTGATGCCCTAACCAGCTGGGCCACCGAGGCGCACGAATCTCATACCAATAGCGCAGATTTAAGGC
>CAZQDW010000092.1:6409-6646 GCA_964592315.1 uncultured Candidatus Bathyarchaeia archaeon | reverse complement strand
TGTCTCGGTCAAGAGGTTCTCTTTTGGCACTTGGAGAGAACAACTCTGTGTCTACCGAGTTGCGGACTACAAAGACGGTTGAATCTGCCATGTCGTATTGCTCCAGAATCTGTTGCTTCATCCATCTGGACACCGTGATGTAATAACGATCTCTCGAGAAGTAGAAGCTCTCCAATAATCGAAGCCATGGGTAAGCAAGGTATGTCGCCTTCTCAGAGAAGTCAAGATCCCTGAAAC
>CAZQDW010000092.1:0-6399 GCA_964592315.1 uncultured Candidatus Bathyarchaeia archaeon | reverse complement strand
CTATGGTTGTATGAATTGTGGTGACCGCTGGAATATGGCATCTTCCAAACTCTGATAAGCACCCCGCGATCTGAGAAGCGTAATGCACCAGATCCACGTCATCCTTTCGCGCTAGCTTCCGTACGTAAGTGAGGCAGGCGAGTAGGAAATTGGCGTTATAGACGAAGGTATCCCTCGCTTTAGATACTAGATGGATATGCACATTGGATCCAAAGTATTCCGAGAAGTCATAGTCGCTTGTGGAGACTCTGCATTTCCCAACGCTTTCCCGCATTGGGGTCACGACGTGAATATCAATGTCTTTGGGCAGATGCCTGGCTAGTTCAACGGCATAGCTTCCTATGCCCCCCCATACTGGGAGAAGCTCTGGGGTAACGAAGCAGATCCTCATAACCCAACATTCCAGCGGTGAGACCCTAATCCGCCACTGAGAAAAACAGGATAGACTTTAGGATCTTGAAACCATCCTTGAAGGATTTAACCTTCGACGACCCGTTATCACGCGGTTCACAGTCTATTGGGACTTCCTTTATGCTGAATCCTCTTTTGAGCATTTTGAGCGTAATCTCGCTTTCCGCCTCAAATCCCGATGATCTTATCGACAGTTTCCGGAAAGCTTCACGCTTATACGCTCTGAACCCTGACTGGGTGTCAGCAATACGTTTCCTCGTCAGCAACAGAAACGCACAGTTGATAATCCTGTTTCCAAGGAGACGCAATTCGCTGGTGGAAACCTTACCGTGTTCGTTGGTGAAACGTGAGCCTATCACAGCATCAACGTTGCCATTTATCAAGGGATAGACAAGTCTCGGAATATCACGTGGCGGATGCGAGCCATCTGCATCTATTGTGACAACGACCCCTCCTCGTGCTCGCTGTAGACCAGTCCTAATGGCAGCTCCCTTTCCGAGGTTCTTAGTATGGTTTACAAGGACCACATTATTCTCTTTGACGACCTCCGAAGTTTTGTCTGAGGATCCATCATTGACGACTATTATCTCATAGGGAAAGCCTGCCTGCACAAGAATACCATGGATACTATCCAAAACAGACCCTATGTTAGCCTCTTCGTCGAATGCGGGGACTATGACCGAAATCAGAGGGGTCTTCATAGAGAACCACATGTCAGATTAGAGAGAGCTCTCTGTGGCGTTAAGCCAGATACCCAAGAACCGATTATGGTAACGATAGTCCCTAGCCTCAGGATCGTAGGTCCAGAGCTCAAAGAGAAGCTCAAAGAAGTACCCATTGCTCTTCCCGTCCCGGGAAACCGCTTGGTTGACGAGAAATGATTTGCCATTAAGGTTCAAGCTTCTCAGCATGCAACTGTTCGTAGGATACCATAGCACGTCAAAGGAAAAATCCAAGGACTCCTGCCAAATTCCGCCATCATTCAGTACCATATGATACTCATAGAGAGATGGCAAAAGTGAGGGGGTACGAGTAGCAGAATTTGGGAGGGAATCCGACTCATTCCTTACTTTGATCAGTACGGCATAGTAAGTTGAAAACCCCATGTTGTTCCGTATGCCCAGTATGATCCTGTTTACTTCGCCTGACTTGACATTGAACGGGTAATCCTCAATCATCCCATTTGGACCCAAGACGTAGAACTCGGAGAATCTCTCAGACGACGGAGGAGAGAATGAAAAAGCCAGGGCTGGTGATGAGATGATCAGAACTCCAATCAAGGTTACTGCCAAGATTGCCTTCCTGTAGTCTTCAAGGCTTAGCATCGCTGGTAACCTCCGGCTCCAGATTCAGAATATTCCGTGAGTAGTAGCCCTTGAACCAACGCCAGAACAGCAGCATGAGAGATATGAAAGCCGCAACTCCTAACGCTGAACTGACAACAGAAACCTTGAACAAGTAGTCACGTTGCGACAAAACTGAGATTCTAAGGCGAGACGCCTCGTCCCTAGCTTCATTAGCTATTCCAATCGTAATATCAGAAAGCTCAACAACCTGACCAAACTCTTCATTTCTGAGCAGATTCTTTGCCTCAGCCAAGAGTCTCACAGCCTCATCCATCTTCCTACCTAATGTAGAAACGTTAGCGCCACATGCCTCAGCTTCCAAGACCCCGTCGAAAGCCGAAAAGATGGCTTCTTCCGCCTGATGGACAGAAGTGTAAGCATCTTCCTCGGTGTATGCAAGGTCAACCTTCGGGGTACACAATATGAAAACCGCTAGGATGCAGAAAAACAGCGACCTTCGCTGTGACCTTAGAAATCGATTCATGTCAAGTCACCAGAACGCACATATCGGAGCAAAGGGCGAACCAAAACGGACATGTGGCTGGTCTAACCTTGTGATTATTCAGAAAGCATCTCATTCCTTCATCAGGGATTCGTCCGTCAAGAGAAGAGGACACGTGCCTCGAACTAGTACTCGTTTGCCAACATCTTCTCCAACGTTTCCTTTCCGCTGTTCAAGTAGTTAATGCCTTTCTCGATCTCCTTCCGCTTTGAACTGTAGTCCTCATAGAACTGCAGGAATTCGTTCCCCTTCTCAGTGAGGACATAGTAGGATTTCTCTTTGCAGATGAGGCCTGCTGTGAGAACTTCTTTGAGATATCTTGTTAACAGTTTGTAGCTCAGATTGGCCTGGTACATGATGTGAGTCTTCCTAGAACCGGGACTGCCCGCAAACTTCGTTACCTGAAGGATGTCCCTAACGATGTCTAACCTGTTACGGTATCCCTTACTCTCAGAATCAGATATCTCCAAACCTCATGCCTCCAGTCCGGGAATTCGCAAATCGAAACCTTCAAACCCCACATGCTGGATCAAGAACTGATGGTAAGAAAGTTTCCGCTTCACGCTGAAAATACTCCTTTCATATCCTATGGCAGAAAGGAAGAGAACTGATATGGTTGCTAGACCTTGTGGAAGGAAATGTGTAGCCAGCCCCTTCCGCCCTTTTTCTTCTGTTGACGCTTTCTCATGTTTTCAAGCGCAGCTCTGGTCTCATCGACACGCGTGCTTTTTGGGCTCTTGGAGGTTATGTTTTCGCGGATGAATTTTCTTATTCCGCCTCTGGCAGGGGTGGGATTGGCATTTTCCGCTTCCTGATCGCCCAAATGTTTCCGTAGAATCTCGTAGAAGTCCGGAGGCCTAAACCTTCTTGTCGCCAAAAGAACAAGGCCGCGGTCGACAAAAAGGCGTTGATAGTTCCTGTCAGCGATACCTTCTGCTCTGACGTGGTCATCAATTCTCGATCTCCACATGAGCTTCCATTCTTGCCTCAGCTCATCCACGAATTCCCTCAAATGTTGCCTTTCTGTCTCCACTACGAAATCCCTCCCTGACGGAAGCGGATGAGAATCCACTCCTACTAGGTTGTCAACTTCACTCTGACCAACTATGTGCAGCGAATATTTTCTGGAAAGGCTTATAATATCTTGAGAAATAGATTTCTAGAAAGGTTTTCTAGAAAAAATATCTCTCGACGGTTCTTCTAGTATTCCCTTATGATTGCTACCGTAGAGAATGCCACTGTCAAAGCGAGCAGGCTTAGCGTCACTAATGTGGTTTCTGTTCCCCAGGGCGTGTATCTGAGGAGGAGCCCGGTGATTGGGACTAGCGCAAGGCTCATCCCTATGCCTAGCGCGACCCGCTCGATGAAGTCGAGTTCTTCTGATCCTGTTTCAAACGGTACCCTCTTCGGGAAGAGGGCTTTGGCGAAGCTGTACCCCGGGAGAAAGATTACCAGCAGTGATCCTAAGCTATATCTTACATAGACCAATGGAAACGCATCCTCTGCTATGGTGAAGACTGATGCGGCAGATGCGACCGTAAGAGCAATTGTGATCCAGTACCAGACTGCTTTCCTCGCGAAGAAGTGACTAGAGCCTCGGGTAGGCGATCGACTCTGATTGTCTCTTAGAGTCAGTTTTCCTTGGTTCTGAAGGCTCAAGACATGTTTCATAGTCTTCTCCTCGGATATTCCATGCCTATCTTTTATGAGCGTGAGGAGCTGCTTGACTGTCTTGGGATCATCCTTCTCTACGGTGGCGAGTATGAGTTCGTCTAGATTGCTTGTCTTTTCTTCGGCCAAACAGGACACCAAGTGTTGTTGGCGGAACTATGACTCTATCTAGTATTTTTGTGTTGTGAATGCTGGGAGCAGTAGAGTCTAGCCCCCTGGAAGATACATGTCTGCGTCCAAATCCGCCCTCAAACCTCAGGAGTCCGTGCATCTTTCGACCCTGTGTACATTCTCCCCCCTACCGGGGGGTCTACGACCCTTCATGGCACATTTCCTGGCCTCTTCTATCGGAAATCAGACATGCTGAGGTTAGGGGAATCTGGCATTCATGCTTCGCAATCTTATGAAGAAGGTTAGAAGTCAGGTCCCGACTGCAAATCGCTCGGTTTGAGCAATGCTCTGCGCATAGAACTTCTTTCTAGAAAGTTGTTTGCGAAAAGATTTATAGTTGTTTACGAAAAGATTTATATGGTCTAGCGACAACTTGAGGGTTGGCACCTGCCCGGTTGGGGTCCTTTTTGGAAGCCAAAGGAAAGGGTCGTTTTCATCAACGAAGCAGAGTCGACATCATAGCGTGTATCCTTAAAAACTCCAACAGCACTTCAAGAAAGACCCGACTCATCTATAGGTGCAACCTCAGCCTCTCTCAATTCAACACATATGCGGCGTGCCTCATTGAAGGGGAACTCCTGACGAAATATGCCGGGACGAATGGAGCGGAGATCTATGAAACCACCGAAAAAGGAAGGAGATTCCTGAGAGACTATGAGAAAATCAGCAAAGTCCTGGAGAGAATGAGACTATAGACCCGCAAAAATCATGACGACGGAATCTCAAGTAGGCTGCAGAGCCAAGGGCTGAGTCTCGCTTTGCTTTCACTCTCGTCAACCTCAAGAAAGTATTTCCCCAGAAAGTCTAGGACGGCTTCCGCATCTTTCTCATCAGCATAGAAGCTTCTGATGATTTCACTGAGCTTAGGCAGGCTGATCCAGTCTCCTCCAGCAGTCCTTGAGCATAACTGCCTACAGACATCGTCGAGCAACGCTTATCCCAGTCAGAATCGGCATTCGTTCTTAAATGACTTGAGAATGCTCTTTATGGATTATCTGCATGGATTTTCTACACGAGACTGATAATCGCTGCATGACCCAAAGCCGGAAGACTGGAAACTCGAACTCGATGCCCTCAACGGAACTCTGAGTATCAAGGGACTTCCCCCAGATGCATCTGAAATTGTGCCCTAATATTCCCATATAGCCCTACGTGTTCACATACAATTTATAGTGGCTTCAGAAGATTCTAGTCATGGGGCTCTGACTACGTTGAGAACCAAGATAGATGAGATACTCGAGTTCCTTGCTTCGAGCAACAGACCGTGTCCAATCGAAGAGATCAACGCAAGAATAGGCGTGCCTGAAGACACATGTAGGAAAGTCGTGGACTTTCTGATAAAGTACCGTTTCGTCCAACAGGAAGGCCGAAGACTGAGAATAGACCCCGAGTTAGGGATCCTCTTTGGTGCCTCTAAGGATGAAAAGTACGTGTTCAGCGGCATGCTACCCATAGTGACGCCTTCTCCAAAGAGAAAAAGAGAAGGCTGAGGACCGGAATCTACACGAGTTTACGTAACTTGCGTTCCGGTTACGTAAATGGTGAAGCTGAAGTCAGCTATCCCTTCTATGCTTTCTGACACAGTAAGAGTCAAGGTAACAGCTAGGACCTGATTAGGCTGGATTTGTCCGCCCCCGTAGTTCCAAGTAAGGGCCAGATACGGAGCGGCACCAGCTGGGCTCCAGCCATCTGTGGTCAGAGCCAAGGTCAGGGCGATGCTTCCTGTGTTCTTAACATAGACCACTACGTTCTTTGACTGTCCGGGGCTGAGAGTCCCCCAGTTTATCGAAGTGACATTGCTGATGCATCCGCTCTCCCAATACACATTTATGTTTACTGAGGAAACCACCCCTGAGCTGCCAATGGGATAGACAGTTGAGAGAAGACCGAAGATGAAGTTCATGTTAGCCAAAACTAAGCCGATGGCTGCGGTCGCCCCCAAGATGCCCAATGCCTTTTTCGCTTGTAAGATGCCCTTTCCAGAACCCATGCTATCCCTTTTGACCCGGAAATCCATAAAAGGGTTAGGAAGACACAAACTACTTGGAAAATACTGTTCGTCAATCTATTTTTCCCATCTGGGTATCAAACCACTGACGGTTCTCTAGACCGGGAGCTCGAGAAAGGATAGGCTAAGTTTCACTCTCTCTCCTTCTGCATCAACCTCAATAAACCCGAATCTCTCCAAAAAGTCCATGATTCCTTGAAATCCGGGTTCTGAAAGACGCAAATCTTGCCTTACTTCTGCGAAAGTATGCCAATTCCCGTCTTCGAGGAATCTGACCATCTCTTCGATCA
>CAZQDW010000091.1:2309-6664 GCA_964592315.1 uncultured Candidatus Bathyarchaeia archaeon | reverse complement strand
GGGCGATCCGGCCCCAGAGGAAGGCGCGGTTGATGACCGGGTCGGGGGTTTCCAGTTGCGTGGTGCGCTCCAGGAACTGGCGCCAGTAGGCTTCCAGCTCCAAGCGCAACTGTTCCAGGCTCAAGCGCATGGAACGGTAGGTGCGGCGGGCGGCAGCAGCGTCGCCCAGGCCGCCGGCCATGATGATGGCGGCGCGACCGGGCCCGGCGGGGAACGGCTTCAGGCGCAGCACAGTGGGGCGGTCGGGCAGCATGTGGTCGCCTTCGTCGCTCGAAGTGTCGAAGGCAGCGCTGCCGATGAAAGCGGCCAGGCGGCGCGTGGGCTCGGCCAGCAGCATCCCTGGGTCGTCGGCCTCGCCCTCGGTCGCCTGCCCCGCCGGCAGCCAAGCGTTGTACTGGCCGCCGATGGCGGCCGGCCACATGGGCCGCAGGTCATTGCGAAACTGCACGAAGACGGTCAGCGGCCGCGACGTCTCCACTTCCAGCTCCACCACCAGCGCCGGCCGCTCGCGGGGCGCCCACAGCGTCTGGCGCAGGGTGAAGGCGGCGTGGGAATAGGTGATGGCGGTGGCCGCCGGTGTCACTTCGATCTGTGACGCCATCCCGTCCGCCTCCGCCCGCTCCAGGCTGCCTTCCACCTGAAACAGCAGGCGGAAGTCGTGCAGCACCTTCACCGGGAACAGCCAAGCCTCAAAAACGCCCGTGCCGTTGCCGAACAGCGCGGAGCGCCGCCCGGCCGCCTCCAGGTAGCGCTGCGGCCGCGCCGGTTCGCGCCAAACAGGCAGCGGCTCAGCCGCCCCGGCAAACAGGCAACAGACCAACACCAGAATCGTTGCGCGTCCCATGGAGAAAACCTGCCACCGGCCAGCCAGTATATAACGCCCGCTGGGACCCGCTTGCCCGCCGCGGCAGGGCCGCGGCTATGTTTTCCCGGGCGGGGAAATCACGCTATAGCTTGTGTGCCAATAGGTTTGATACCACCGCGGGTTATCGCGCACCTGCGGCTTTGGATTTCAGCCCGCTCGGGTGTATAAGGAGCGCTATGGAAAGCAACCGCCGCCAGTTTCTGCAAAGCGCCGCCGTGGGGATTGCCGCTGCGGCGACACGCACCCAGGCCGCCACGCCCGCCTTGCCCACCATCAAGCTGGGCAAGTACGAAGTCACGCGGCTCATCGCCGGCAGCAACCCCCAGTACGGCTACTCCCACTTCAACCGCCTTTATGACCAGCACATGCGCGATTACCACACCACTGAGCGCGTGGCGGAACTTCTCAAGGCGTGCCAGGCGAACGGTATCAATACCTGGCAGGTCGGCTACCAGGACCGCACCGGGGCCGACCTGGCTCGTTTCCGCGAGCAGGGCGGGAACCTGCACTGGATCTGCCTCTACAACCCCGAGTCGCTGGAGAACCCCTCCAAGCTGAAGGAGATCCTGAGCCTCAAGCCGATTGCCATCGTGCAGCACGGCGGACTGACCGACCGGATATGGCAGGCGGGCGAGTTTCAGAAGTCGCGTGACTTCCTCAAGAAGATCCGGGATACGGGCCTGATGGTAGGGCTATCCACGCATAACCCGGCCGTGCTCGACCGGGTCGAGGGCGAGGGCTGGGACGTGGACTTCTTCATGACCTGCGTCTACTACGTGACCCGGCCGGCAGCCGAAGCGCAGAAGATGCTGAGCGAGGTGCCGCTCGGGGAGCTTTACCTGCCCTCGGACCCGCCCCGGATGTGCGCCGCCATCCGCCAGAGCAAGAAGACCTGCCTGGCCTTCAAGATCCTGGCAGCCGGCCGGCTGGCCAATACCCCGCAGCAGCGGAAGAACTGCTTCGAATTCGCCTTCCGTAACGTCAAGCCCACCGACGCGGTCATTGTCGGCATGTACAACCGCTTCGGCGACCAGGTGCAGGAGAATGCTGAGGTGGCGCGAGCGCTGTTGACCGGCGCCGGAGCGCGAGCCGCCCGGTCCCCGAATTAGTCAGGCAGGGGAGCCACGAGAAATCACACCGGGAGGAACTCAGCAAGGGATAGGTGTCGTTGATCAACCCGGCCGGCGCCCGGGTCACACGAGCGCTTCGGCCTCGTCCCGCACCTTCGGCCAGGCGTCGAAGATGCGGGTGCGGCGGATAGCCTCCGCCGCCACCCCCGTTGGCAGCACCACCTTCAGCCCCATGTGCCGCCGGTAGCACTTGACCAGTGCCTTGACCAGCAGCGCGATGCCCCGGGTGTCGATGTGCGTCAACTCGCTCAGGTTCAGCACGAATTGCTCGGGGGAACTTTCCAGGCCGGAGCGGAACGCCGCCGCCAGCCGCTCTTCCGCCTCCGGCTGATTCCAGAGGCGCAAATCACCCTTGATGCGCAGAATCGTGACGCCTGCCTGACCCTCCAGTTCCGTTCTCATACGTACTGTCTGGCCGACCAGGGTGCTTTCCAAAGACTTCAGTGCTTCCTTCAGTCCGGCCGGCTCTTCCAGAAACTCAATCGCCAACCTGTCCTCTTCGGTGCGGAGCACACGCCCGGTGGTAACAAAGGTTCCAAACCCGCCGGGGATGGTGAAGCTAACGGACAGGGCCACGCCCTTCTCAGGCATGACTGTGGTGTGAACCAGCGCCCCACCCGCTCCGAAGTTGAGGGTTTCGCCTGCCGACTCCAGCGATGTCCCCGTGCGAAACACGATCCGCCCCGGATGAGAGTAGCGCTTGTACCTTCGCCTTTCGGGCACGCCGGCCCCCCTTGCTCGCACTAAATCCAACCTATCGCCGTCCGTGGGGGAAGTCAATCGGCTCGGAAGCGGAGAAGCCACAGACGTCAACCCGGAGGGAGCCGCCAAGGCATGGAATAGGAACAGGTTGCGGGTGAGTGTCCAACCGCCCCCTACAGGCGGTCGGCCACCTTGCGGCCCGCCTGCCAGACGGAGTGGATCTTGCGCGTGTTGCGGATGTCGTCGAGTGGGTTGGCGTCGAGGATGACGAAGTCGGCGTGCTTGCCGGGCTGCAGCGTACCCAAGTCGCGGGCGACGCCCAGCGCCTCAGCCGAGGTGCGGGTGGCGGCCACCAGCGCGTCCATGGGCTGCAGACCCGCCTCTACCATCAGTTGCAGCTCCCAGTGCTCGAACCAGCCCTGGAAGCGGGCAGGTGGCCCGGAATCGGTGCCGAAGGCGATCCGCACCCCGGAGTCATGCAGGCGCCTGAGGTTCCGCTGCGCCTGGGTGAGAAAGCCGCGCAGCTTGGGATAATCGGGGTCGTCCACCACCCGCTTCTTGTAAGCCTCGCTGCGCACGCCGGCCACCGCGTCGGCGGGCTGACCTTTCACAAAGAAAGGGTCGTCCAGCCAGGAAGGAGAATCGGCATAGATGAACAGGGAGGCGTCGCGGGCCAGGGTGGGGACCGCGAAGGTGCCGCGCTTCTTCAGCCTGGCCACCAGCTCGTCGTCAATGTCGGTGTCGCGGATGCTGTGCGCCATCCCGTCCAGCCCGGCCTCCACCAGCCCCTTGGCATCGTTCAAGCTGAACAGGTGGGCCATCACCTTGAGCCGGTGCTTGTGCGCCTGCTCGATGATGGCCGAGTAGATGGGCGGGGGTAGCTTCTCGTAGCGGCCCAGGTGGTCGTCCACCCACACCTTGACCACGTCCACGCGCTGCACCGCCAGCTCCTCCACCTGCCGCCGTGCCTCCTCAGCCGTGGAGACTTCCCGTGCCACGCCAGCCATGCCCGGCAGCACCGCCGGATACCCGCCCTTCACGGTGAACCCCCTCCCGGCCGTGTACACCCGCGCCCCGTCCAGTTTCCCCCCGCGCTGCTCGGCGCGGATAGCAAACATGGGCTCGAAATCGGTGCCCAGGCTGAGAACGCTGGTCACGCCGTACTGGAGGTAGCGGCGGAGCTGTTCCAGCACGTTCTCGCGCGTGTAGTTCTGCCTGGCCTGCGCCAGGCCCTTCACCAGGCCGATGTGCCCGTGCAGGTTGAACAACCCGGGGATGATGGTCTTGCCGGTGCCGTCAACGACGGTGGCCCCCTTTGGCACCGCCACTTTCGTGGCGACCGCGCGCACCCGCCCGTCCACCACCAGCACGCTGGCCCCTTCCAGCGGCGCATCCCCCGTGCCGTCAATCACCCTCGCGTTCTTGATGACCACCACCTCGGCCGCCAACAAGAATGCGGGCGCGAACAGCAGCGCGAATAGGCCGAGCAAAAGGGCTGATCTACACGCTGCGCGGATCATCGAGACCTCCGTGAAGCCGGCTCAGGGATTCGACGCCGTCGCAAAAGAAACCAGCGCGGAGAGAAAACCCCCTCTGCGCCCCCGTGTCCCCGCCGATTCTGGCCTGCCGAGTGTATCACAGGCGCGCGTTGCTTCGCG
>CAZQDW010000091.1:0-2299 GCA_964592315.1 uncultured Candidatus Bathyarchaeia archaeon | reverse complement strand
GACCCAGGGCAGCCGTCGTCCTCCGGCCGCCAGGGCCCTTCCGACCATGGGCCGACCCTCGGCCAGGAGGGTCTCGATGCGGCGAGGGCTTTTCGAGTAACATCACCCTCCGGGGGCCGAAAAACACAGCCGAAGGGCCGGGGCAAGCTGGAGGGTCGTTTCGCCTGATCGGGCCAAAAAGCCCAGAGGAAAAGGATGTCCTTCTGCTCGAGGCGATGGCTTCGCTGAGCGGGTAGCGCCGCCCCGTCCTGCTGGACCAGCGAGATGCCGGCGCTATCATGGGAGGTTGGGGAGAACGCGCGCGTATGAACGACGCAGCCAACCAAGTGCTTGGCAAGGACGCCGCCTTGGCCGAGATAGTGCGGCGGCTGGTCGAAGCCTACCAGCCCGAGCGCATTTACCTGTTCGGCTCCAAGGCCCGCGGCGACGCCGGACCTGACAGCGACTACGACTTGATAGTCATCGTCCCGGATGATGCCCCGCCGGAGCGGCGCCGCAGCCGGCTGGCGTACGAGGCGCTCAGGGGCGCAGGAACCGCCGCCGACGTGCTCGTGTGCACCCATTCCTACTTCGAGCGTCGTAGGTTTCTCAAGGCTTCCCTCCCCGGCACGGTGCTACGCGAAGGGAGGTTGCTGTATGGCGCCTGACGATGCCCGCACCGAGGACGTCCGTGCCTGGCTACGAAAGGCCGATCTCGATTTGCGAGCGGCGGCACACGAGATGTCTGCTCCGGCCGCGGGCCTATGGTCCGACGTAGTCTTCCATGCTCAGCAGGCGGCTGAGAAGGCTCTCAAGGCTTTCCTTGCATGGCACGATGTGCCGTTTCGAAAGACGCACGATCTTCAGGAACTCGGCCGTGAGTGCGTCGCGCTGGATGCCACGCTTCGAAGGTTTGCCGATCAGGCTGTGCCGCTGACAGAATACGCCTGGAAGTTCCGCTACCCGGGCGAGCCGGAGGAGCCGACGCGGGAGGAGGCTGACGAGGCGCTGGCCACCGCCCGCCAGGTCTACGAGGCGGTGCTGGCCCGGCTTCCAAGGGAGGTGCGCGCATGAGCGAACAGGACATTCTGCGAGAAGATGCCATCCTGGCTGAGATCGTCCGGCGCCTGGCAGCCGCCTACCAGCCCGACCGCATTTATCTCTTCGGCTCAAAGGCGCGCGGCGCCGGCGGACCGGACAGCGACTATGACCTCCTTGTCGTGGTGGAAAGGTCGGACCTTCCGCCTCACAAGCGCGAACAGGCTGCCTTTCGCCTGCTGTGCGGTGTCGGCGCGCCGAAGGACGTCCTGGTGTATACGCGGGAAGAATTCGAATCGAGGCGCCGCGTCGTCTGCTCGCTGGCCGCCACCGTCGTGAGGGAAGGGAGACTCGTCTATGGAACCTGAGAAGGCGCAGGAGATGCGCGAGTGGTTCCAGAAGGCCCGTAACGACCTGCGCGGAGCGGAGATAGACCTTTCTGCCTCGCCGCCTTTGCTGGAGGACGTCATGTTCCACTGTCAGCAGGCGGCGGAAAAAGCGATGAAGGGGTTCCTCACCGGTCACGATCGGCCATTTCCCAAGACGCATGACCTTGATGAACTCGGCACGGCTGTGCAGGCCATTGACGCTTCGCTGGCCTCGGCGCTTGACCGGGCCAGGGATCTGACGCCTTTTGCCTGGAGGTTCCGTTATCCTGGGACGCCATCCGTGCCTGCTCGCGAAGAAGCCGAAGGGGCCCTTGCCGTGGCCCGTGAGGTGTACCAGGCGATCCTCGACCGGCTGCCGGAGGAGGTGCGACCGTGAGCCACCCGGCGCTACGCTGGAAAGTAGCCGAAGGCTGCCGCTACGGATTTGGACGGGTCTTGAGACAGCTTCGACGCCAGATGCGGAGTCAGGTGATGGTCTTGCGGGAGGGCCGCTTCTCGGCGGGCGCTTTCTCCTGTTCCTTTTTCTGCAAGGCGAACACCTTTTCGGCCACCAGGATCTTGCCGCCGGAGCGCAGCGCCAGGGCAATGCCGTCGCTGGGCCGCGCGTCGTAGACCTGGCGCTGGCCGTCCTTCTGCAAGACCAGGTCGGCCAGGAAGGTGCCGCGCACCAGGTCCCGCACCAGCACCCGCTCCACCTGCCAGCCGTTGCGGTCCAGGAAGGCCTTGAAGACGTCGTGGGTCATGGGCCGCTCGGCCTTTTCTCCCCGCCGGGCCATCTGGATGGACTGCCCCTCCAGGAACCCCACCATCAGCTCGATGCGCTCGGTGTTGTCGCGAGCACGCAGGGTCAGGGCGAAGCCGAGGTTGGTGAGCTGGACGCGTTCGAGCACAAC
>CAZQDW010000090.1:0-6769 GCA_964592315.1 uncultured Candidatus Bathyarchaeia archaeon | reverse complement strand
GACAAGTCATGCTAGCTGAGTGAGGCTGAAGCAGATCTGCCGGGCTTCCGGCCCCTCAGAGGTTAGACGTAGGAATTAAATCCACCACTTCACATGTGCGAAGTGTCCTGGAGATTTGTCTCCACCAAAAGGACCATCATCGGGTCTTCCGAACACTTCTTGTGCAAAGAAAAAAAAGAACTTGTTCTGAAATCAACCTCAACTGAGCCAACGGTTATTTCTTATACATGCGCCTCTTGGCTTTACGACGGATCTCTTCGAATAGGTTTTGACCGTGAGCATCCATAGATATGATCAGCGGGCCGAAATCCCCAACTTGAAAGGTCCAAACGGCCTCAGGCATTCCCAGGTCAAGCCACTCAGCCTTCGTCACTTTCTTTATGAATTTGGAAGCCAGAACTGCGGCTCCTCCCGTGAAAGCTCCATAAGCAGCTCCAACATCCTTCATAGCTTCCAGGGTCTTTGCGCCCATACCGCCCTTTCCGACTATGAGCCTCGCCTGGAAGTTTCTGATGATCTTGTCTTCGAATCTTTCCATCCGCATGCTTGTCGTCGGGCCCGCTGCCACAACAACCCATTCACCATCAAGCCTCCTCACAACCGGTCCGCAATGATAGACTGCCAATCCGTTAAGATCGAAAGGTATCCTTTGCCGGTCTTCAAGGAACTCGACCATTCTTCTGTGCGCTTGGTCTCGAGCAGTTATGACCGTGCCAGTCAAGTAGACGACATCGCCAACCTTTAGTTTCCGTATCTGATCCTCTGAAATCGGCGTCTCAATATTCAAGATCCGGCTCAATTTCCCCCCTCTTCTTCAGATGCCCTGTGGGTCAGATACTCAACCCTCCTGTCCGCGTAGATGCGGGCGGTAGATCGCCTCGCGGCCCAGCATTGGAAGACAACAGCCACGGGATACGATGCCGGATGTCTGTGTGCATAGTTGATCTTCATCCCTAAGGCTGTGGAGTCGCCGCCTAAACCCATCGGACCAATGCCGGTCGAGTTCACCGCTTCCAATAGATTTCTCTCTAATTTCGCGATCCGCATCTCTTGATGCGGCTCATCCAATGGTCTCAACAATGCTAATTTGGCTAGCCTCATGGATAGGTCAGCCCCGCCGCCGATACCGACGCCTAGGATCGTTGGTGGACATGGCATACCTCCTGCTTTTATAACCGCATCTAAAACGAACCGCCTGATTCCTTGAGGTCCTTCGCCCGGCGTCATCATTGACAAGGCGGACGCGTTTTCGGAACCTCCTCCCTTGGGGAAAGCCGTAATCTCCAAGTAGTCATCTTCTGCAATCTCCCAACTTATATAAGGGGCGTGCATTCCCGTGTTGTCACAGGTGTTCTCTTGGGTGAAAGGATCCACGGCGTTCGGTCGAAGAGGGACCTCTGAAGTAGCCCTCCTAACAGCCTTGCGAAGGGCATCGCCAATCTTTGCCACCTGTGGAAAACGTGGGTGAACCTTCAAGTAGAAATTTATGGAGCCAGTATCTTGGCATATGGGTCTGCCCATATCTGCGGCTAATCTTATGTTGTCAAGAATCGCCTTCAATTGAACCTTTCCAATCGGGTTCGTCTCCTTTTGGTAGGCTTGGCTAAGAGCTTCCTTAACATCTTGGGGGAGCTGTGTAACGGACAACCTCAGAAGGTTCGAGGCGACGCTCTCTGTCAGAGACAGAATGTCCAATCTTTCACCTCTAGACCTCTGAACGCTGAAAACTTGTGCGGATGCGTGGATTAAATACATTTCTCTCTAAGTTTCGGTGCCGAAAACCAATCCAGTACGTACAGAAAACGGACTTCAATGCCCTGATTTCTCCTAGAACGCAGTTTCCTGAAAGACGAGCCCCTGTCTCAAGGGACGAGATCTTGAGCTGAATTTCGGTGGTGCTCTTGGGGCGTCCGGCGGATGCAAGTTCCCCTCGACGACGGCTAACTGGATTGTCAGGCAAGCTCGCGATTATGACCACAAGCGACTATGGCCTGCTACTCAGGGCCATAGTCCAAGTGACTTAAGCGCTTCGGCTACTCTTCCGACGGCGAGCATCAGAGCGGCGGTTCTCATGTCCGTTTCGTTCTCTTTCATGGTGTCGAACACGTCTGTGAAGGCTTTCATCATCTTGTACTTAAGTCTACTGTTGACCTCTTCCTCTGTCCAATGTTCCCTGTGAAGGTTCTGCACCCATTCGAAGTAGCTAACTGTCACACCGCCTGAGTTGGCCAGGATGTCAGGTATTACGAAGACTCCCTTTTCAGCGAGGATTCTACTGGCTTCAGTGGTAGTTGGTCCATTAGCTCCCTCAGCGATAAGTCGCGCCTTGATTCTTTCCGCGTTTTCTTCAGTTATCTGGTTCTCCACAGCTGCCGGGACAAGTATGTCGCACTCTACCTCAAGTACTTCCTGGCCTCCTAGGTTCTTGCATCCTTTAAAATCTAAGACGGAATCGCTTCTACTCTTGTGCTCGTAGACCGTTGTTGGATCTATGCCCTCTGGGTTGTAGATTCCTCCCTTAGAATCACTTAACGCAACTATTTTGCATCCGTGCTCATATAGGAACTTAGCGGCATTCCATCCAACCTTGCCAAATCCTTGAACAGCGACGGTTGCACCTTTCAATCTCATTCCTATATGTTGTGCCGCCTCATCTATGCAGTAAATCAATCCTAGTGCAGTTGCTGCTTCTCTTCCCTCTGATCCTTCTAAGTGCAGAGGTTTTCCTGTTACTACCTCGGGAACTAGATATCCTTTGAATTGGCTATACGTGTCCATGAGCCATGCCATTGTCTGTGCATCGGTGTAAACGTCTGGAGCAGGGACGTCTTGGTAGGGGCCGATGACGTTCAGTATCATGGTTGTGTATCTCCTTGTTAGGCGTTCAAGCTCGCCATTGGATAGCTCCTTTGGGTTGCATTTCACCCCCCCCTTTGCTCCACCATAAGGGATCTCTGCGACGGCGCATTTCCAAGTCATCCACATAGCTAGGGCTGTGACCTCTTCTAGTGTTACGTCTGGGTGGTAGCGAATTCCTCCTTTATATGGTCCTCTCGCATCGTTATGTTGGACCCTAAATCCCGTGAAGACGCTGATCTCCCCGTTATCCCTCCTTATGGGGACGGATACGATCATAGATCTCTTTGGTTTCTTAAGTATCTCACAGATTCCCGGGTCCAGATCTAGCATTTCCGCGGTTACGGTTAATTGTTGTATCGCGACTTCTAGCGGGCTTATCTTTCCGTTCGACACCTGGATACCTCCACTCTTCTCACCCATCGTATGAGTTTTTGACCTTATATAGTATTAGATTCGCATCACATTTATTTACGTCTGTGGGTTATACCTCTGCCTTAGAGAAAGGTTGTCTGTAAGATGACCAGCAACAGATTGTTGCGTCAGCCTGAGTTCAACATCGGTACGATCGGGCATGTCGATCATGGGAAGACTACGCTCGTTGAGGCGTTAACTGGCGTTTGGGCTTCTAGGCATAGTGAAGAGCTGAAACGCGGAATCACCATCAAGCTCGGCTATGCCGATGCGCCGATCTATCGTTGTCCGAGATGTCAGCCTCCTCATAACTACTCGACTAGTGAGATCTGTCCCGTATGCGGCTCCGAAGGCGTGTTCGTTCGGGCCATGAGTTTTGTTGACGCCCCCGGTCATGAGGCTCTGATGGCAACCATGCTCTCTGGGGCGGCCGTTATGGACGGCGTCGTATTGGTCATCGCTGCTGACGAGCCGTGTCCTCAACCTCAAACCAGAGAGCACTTGGCCGCGATAGAGGTCTTGGGCATCAAGAACATCGTGATCGTTCAGAACAAGATCGACGTAGTCGAAAGGAAGAGAGCCGTGGAAAGCTACAAAGAGATCCTCAAATTTGTTAAGGGAACGATCGCTGAGGGTGCTCCCATAATTCCTGTCTCCGCCCAGCATAATGTGAATACCGATTTGCTCCTTAATGCTGTCCAAGACCGCATTCCGACGCCCTCCCGTGATCCTTCAAAGTCACCTAGGATGTTTGTTGTGCGTTCTTTTGATGTGAACAAGCCTGGGTCCACTATTGAGAGTCTGGTTGGCGGTGTTATAGGCGGGACCATAATCCAAGGTGCGTTTAAGGTCAGCGATGAGGTAGAGATTAAGCCCGGTCTCCCCGCCACCGGCAAGCCCCGCTACGAGACGCTTTTCACCGAAGTTGTAAGCCTCCAAGCTGGCGGACGCTCTGTTGAGGAGGCCTACTGCGGCGGCTTGGTCGGCGTTGGAACGCAATTGGATCCATCCTTGAGCAAGGCTGACGGTCTCGTCGGCAACATAGTCGGCAAGCCCGGGACGCTTCCACCCGTCCACTTCGATCTGTTTCTGGATATTCACCTCTTTGAGAGGGCTGTAGGCACGAAGGAGCTGATGGAGGTCAAGAGAGTCGATGTCGGGGAGAGTCTGTTGCTGGATGTGGGTGTGGCGCCCACGGTTGGAAGGGCTACCTCGATTAAGGCCGATATAGCTGAGCTTACGCTTACTCGCCCTGTCTGTGCTGAGGTGTCTTCACGAGTAGCTGTAAGCCGGAAGATAGCTGGAAGATGGAGACTAATCGGATACGGAATAATAAGATAACGAAAAATAACTTGAGCCGTAATTGCGTATTATCTTTAGAGCCCTTTGACATGGCTTGCGTAAGCTTCTCTGTTTGCATTGCGTACAATACATCTCGATGTTCTGCTCGCCCAGCCTGCGTCTTAGGCTCAGAACTCTGCAGTTCAGTCGTAGATGCACAGGTAGTTCGAGGAAAATGATCCAAGTGTATGACTAATAACCTTTTTCAATAGATATGAGTGTGAGAAGTTGTGGTTAAGCGCGATTTCTGTGGCAAGAAATCGTTTCTCCAGAGAGAGCTACTGCGCTTGTATTCATTGGGAGACGATGGGCGAATATTTTGAACTATCTTTGAGCAAGGCACAAAGGTTACTGGAGGACGAGACCGGATGAGATGATGACGGAAAACGGCTTTTCACACAAATAATGATCGAAATCGCTTCAAAGCATAGCAATACACATTTTCAAGTACAGACCAGGAGGTCTTCGAACTGACGGAACCGCCATTTCTGGTTCTCAGGTAATCCCTCATTGATTGAGTAAAATTCCTGAACATTTCTTCAAAGAAACTCCTTTTAAGGCACACTCCCCTCCCTATGCCTGGGCATTCATCCGTGTAGGAGAAAAGGTATCGGTTACTTCCGATGTCTTGGAGCTGGAAGGGGTAGAACCTACAGGTTAACGGTCTTATCCCATAGATGAAGCATGATTTGTCTCTCAAGAAGGCGCATCCACCATCCTCAGTCTTCTTCATCGAGTAGACATAAGGTTCGGAACCCTCGATCTCCTCAGCGAACGCATCAACACCTATGGAAGTCTCTTCCGATATGCGTTCAGCTTCGATCTGTAGTAGGAGGATTCGCCTAACCCTATGCTCAGTGTCGCCACAGCACAGAGCACATCTTTTGCATTTGAACCGAACGCGCTTGGGATATAGAAAACTCAACAGTACCCCTTCCAGATCATCCAGCAAACTATATAAGGGTATCTCCAATCAATTCCGTATCGTCGAGCTTTTCTTACCCCCTCTACGTTAATTTAATGGTGACGCGATAGTTTTAGGCACGTTGCTATGCGAAGAAATCTTGAGCAAAAGAAACAAGAAAGGGGGCGAAGTATGAATGGTGAAGGACAATCGTCCAATCGTAATAGTAACTATGGGAGATCCAGCTGGGATAGGTCCTGAGATCTCGCTCAAATCCCTCCTAAAATCGGACGTCTACAAGCTCTGCAAGCCGATCCTAATAGGAGATTTGAAGCTGTTGGCGAAGACAGCCAAACAACTGAAGGTAGACGTAAAGCTCAGAGCCATAGCATCGCCAAAAGACTGCGAAGGAAAAATTGGCACAATCGAAGTGATAGACCTCAGAAACATTGACATGGAAAAACTGGAAATTGGAAAGATCAGCGCCGCGGCTGGAAAGGCCTCAATAGAATATGTGGAGAGAGCCGTAGAATACGCGTTAAGAGGGGAAGCCAAAGCCATGGTGACGGCTCCCATAAACAAGAAGGCTGTAAGCTTGACCGGAAGCAGCTACCTAGATCACACGGAGCTGATAGCAGCCCTAACTAACGTAAAAGAACCCTTAACAATGTTCTGGGTGAAAGGCGCAAGAATATTCTTCCTTACGAGACACCTACCGCTAAAAGATGCGGTAAGAACAGTGAAAAAAGACCGAATAATAGACATAACCGTCAAAATAGACGAAGCGCTGAAAAAGACCGGGATGGGAAACCCGCGAATAGCCGTAGCTGCCCTAAATCCCCACTCCAGTGACGAGGGACTGATCGGGAGAGAGGAAGAAAAGGAGATATCTCCCGCCGTAAAAGAGCTTGAGAAGATGGGTATAAACGCTTATGGACCAGTCCCGGCCGACTCGATATTCCACCAAGCATTAGAAGGGAAATATGACGCAGTTCTATCTATGTACCACGACCAAGGCCATATAGCAGCCAAAACCCTCGACTTCTATGGAACTGTCTCTGTGACGCTGGGACTGCCGTTTATAAGAACATCGGTAGACCATGGAACAGCCTACGAGATAGCTGGAAAGGGAATCGCAAATCCTAAAAGCCTAGAAGAAGCAATTAAGATAGCCGCAGAACTCGTCGACACTTCTTCCGGAAAAAGAAACGCAAAATGTGAGCAGTAAATCTGTGCAGACTCGCCTGCTATTGC
>CAZQDW010000089.1:0-6824 GCA_964592315.1 uncultured Candidatus Bathyarchaeia archaeon | reverse complement strand
CGTCCTTGTCCATCGGATCCTCGGGTCGGCGCTTAGGAAGGTTGATGACAGTTTTACAGGCGGAAGAGGAGACGAAGGGGCCTGGACTCCGAACGTCACGAATGATGAAGCCTTAAGGTCTGTGGTCAAAGCCTGCGAAGAATCTTCAGATAAGATAGGTTTTGAGATCAGACCGGGTCTGGATGTTGCAGCTTCATCTCTCTGGGATGAGAAGGAGAACCGTTATGTCTATGCTAGAGACAAGATTGAGAGAGACTCGGGCGAGCAGATTGAGTACATACTTGACCTCATTGAGAGGTATAAGTTGGGCTATGTTGAAGATCCCTTCCACGAAGAGGACTTTGAAAGCTTTTCGGAGCTAACGAAGAAAGCCCGCAGTTGCCTGGTGTGCGGGGACGATCTTTTCGTAACGAACGTGAAGAGGTTAACTCAGGGGATAGAGAGATCCGCGGGCAACGCGATCGTCATAAAGGTTAACCAAGTGGGAACCTTGACTGATGCTTGGAAGACTGTGGATATATCTGAGAAAGCCAGATACGTGGCCGTCATGTCTCATAGGTCGGGGGAGACAACTGCGTTTCAGATAGCTCATCTTGCAGTAGGGCTGCACTGTCCTATAATAAAGACAGGCGTCATGGGCGGAGAGAGGATCGCCAAGATCAATGAACTATTTAGGATTGAGGAGATCCTTGGAAGCAGGGCTAGAATGTCCAGACTACCGCTCTAGGAGGAGACGATAAATGTCAGAAGAGGAAAGGAGAGAAACTTTTCCAACCCAAGAGGAGGCGCTGCTATTAGCCCAAGATGCTCTATTATCAGCTGGGATTCACATAGGGACGAGGCTAAAGACTAAAGATCTTGAACAGTTCATCTACCGAGTTAGACCTGACGGACTCTTTGTCTTGGACGTCAAAAAGACGGACGAAAGGATACGGGTAGCAGCGAAGTTTCTGGCCCGGTTTGACCCCTCTAAGATCGCCGTTGCGGCGGCTAGACTTTATGCACGGGAACCCGTATCCAAATTCGGCGAGGTAACTAGAGCGACCGCTCTAATTGGACGTTTCATCCCCGGGATGCTTTCCAACCCATTGTACCCTAACAGGATTGAACCAGACGTAGTATTGGTTTCTGATCCAAGGGCTGACTGGCAAGCTGTCAAAGAGGCCTCCAGCACAGGAATTCCGGTCGTTGCATTATGCAGCACTGATAACAGTTTTTCCTACATTGACCTGGTCATACCGACAAACAACAAAGGCAGACGAGCTTTAGCGACGATATACTGGCTTCTCGCCAGACAAATCCTTCGTGAGAAGGGAGAGATCCCGCCGGATGGAGACCTTACAGTCTCAATCGACGATTTTGAGACCAAGCTAGCTGAAAAGTTGCCGCAAGAAGAATAAGCGTCTCTCAATCGGTATCTTTATTATGCGTTTCTACATAGTAGTTTGATCTCGTAGTTGCTGGATTCGTGGGGAGACAGTTGCACAAGAGAGTAAGGTATCCGAGTCAAGCTGGAGCGTTCTACGCTGGCACAGCTGAGTCCTTGAGGAGGCAGATAGAGAGCTGCTTCACGCACAGGTTTGGACCGGGAAAGATCCCCAAACTTGCTGAGGATGGCCCAAGAGAGATCGTTGGACTTGTATGCCCTCATGCTGGCTACATGTATTCCGGACCTGTAGCCGCCAATTCGTACTACAAACTTGCCTTAGATGGTAACATTGATACGGTCGTGATCCTAGGACCGAATCATCACGGTGTCGGAAGCGGCGTCGCTACAGTTGATGAAGGAGTCTGGCGCACTCCACTTGGCGACGTGGAGGTTGATGCAAACGCCGCCAAAGAAACTGTGCGGGAATCCGCTATAATCGACGTGGATGAGTCTGCCCATCGGTATGAACATTCCATCGAGGTTCAGATTCCCTTCGTTCAATATACGCACGGTTCATCCTTCAAGATTGTGCCGATATGCTTTCTAATGCAAGACGTCGAGTCGAGCAGGGAGGTTGGAAACGCCCTCGCCAAGGTCTTGGCGGGCAAGAACACGGTTCTAATAGCTTCGACAGATATGACGCACTACGAGCCTCAGAGACTAGCTGAGGAGAAAGATAGAAAAGCTATACGTGCCATTTTGGAGATGGATGAGGAACTGCTTTTCTCAACTTTAGAGGACTACAACATCTCAGCCTGCGGCTATGGTCCTGTTGCATCTCTTATTACTGCTGCGAAGAAGCTGAACGGGAAGAAGGCTGAACTCCTGTGCTACAAGACGAGCGGCGACATTACTGGCGACAAATCCTCCGTTGTGGGATATGCATCCATCTCGTTCACAAAATGATCGGAGAACCAGTGAGTGAAGGCTACAGCATCAGCACCAGCAAAGGTCATCCTCTTAGGAGAACACTTCGTGGTCTACGGTAAGCCAGCCATAGTCGTGGCAATCGATAAGCGCGCCTACGTCACAGCAGAGCTCAGAACCGACCAATCGGTATACGTCAAATCTAACGACTTGAAGATTTCAGGTCACTTCAATGATGGGAGATTCGAAGCGGAAGAAGGAGGTCCAGAGGCTGAAGCAAAGCTTAGACCCGTGGAGACGGTCGTCCAAAGTCTCATAGACCTTTCTGAAAGGGAAGTCGGAATTTCCCTGGAAATAACCTCAGCAATACCAGTGGAGGCTGGCTTAGGGTCGTCTGCTGCCGTGTCTGTTGCGTCAGCAGCTGCCGTCAGCCAACTTCTAGGCCTGAACCTGTCGAAGGATGAAATCTTCCGCCTCGCCTATGATGCCGAGAGGCTAGTACATGGAACTCCTTCCGGAATCGACCCTGCGATCTCAACCTATGGGGGGATCCTACAATACGCCCGGGAGAAAGGCGTCACCCATCTAAACATAGGCGCGGACCTCCAATTCGTGATCGGGAACACCAGAATGGCTCGCTCAACAGGAACGCTGGTTGCGTCGGTGCGTGAGTTGAAGGAAAAGTATCCCTCTATTGTATGCCCGATGTTGGAAGCCGCCGAGAAAATGGTCTGCGAAGCCGTCAAAGCATTACGGTCTGGAGACTTGAAAACTCTGGGCAATCTAATGAATATAGATCAAGGTTTACTGTCCGCAGTCGGCGTCTCCAATGATGCTCTTGAGCGGCTGGTCTACGCTGCGAGGAAAGCCGGAGCCTATGGCGCTAAGCTAACCGGAGCTGGAGGTGGGGGATGCATGATTGCGTTAACCTCTCAAGAGAATATTGAAGATGTCGTCGTGGCCATCAAACATGCGGACGGATTGCCCTTTACATGTAGAAAAGCAGACGAAGGCGTTAGAATCGAGGGATGAAGGCTCTTGCTGAGTGTCTGCACAGTCCCTATTGCACCTGTATCTGGATTCAGATAGGCTGTTGGAGTTGCTGGCCCGCCTCTACGAGATCATCGAGGATTTCCACAATGTGGCCGTCGCTACGGAAAGGCAGATGACTTCTAGCTGCGCAGACACTCTTGAACATACATGTATAAATGCGGAACAGAAACCTTCGGAAGGATCGGCGGGCTTAGCATCAGTCTATCTTGGGCTCCAAAATCGTTGTCAATGGACATCACGTCGACGCCCATCTCCATCCACTTGTTGATCAACTCAGTGTTATGTTTGAGGACCATATCGATGAGATTATCAAGTTGAGGAGGACCCCTTGTGAGGTTTATCATAAAGTTCTCGAATCCCGGAGGCAGGCGAGACGACTAGAGAAAGAAGGGTAGGGCAGATACCCAACTGCGAGTCGTCCCAGTTTCCTCGTTTCCTCGACCTCGACGCGGACTGTGTTCCAGTCTTCTCTTGAGCTATCAATCGAGTAGAGAGAGCGTCAAGATATCCCATAAATCTTAAGTCAGCGCTTAACTAACATAAAATCTATCTGACAAAGCCTTCGGCGAACTTATGTGGGAATGTCGGGGTTTGGGCTGGAAACCGCGCTTTTTCTTGTGTTTTTCTGGTGCTGTCCAGTTCCGTCTTTTTCCACCTTTGACTGGACGGAGGGTTTTGGCACTCTTTGTCGTTGTTGTAGTTGGGGCACTCATCTTTCCCAAAGTACTTGAACGTATTAACAGGCCCAGCGGTGGTGCTGAAAAGCCTCCAGAAGAGCCCGCGCTTGTTCAAGTGATTATTTCGTCAACACTTTATTCTGGGCAGTCGCCTGACATGCATGTGGGACTGCAGATCCCCGAAACTTCCACTCGGTACAGTTCCTCACCGAACATGAACTTCCTGGCGACTTACGGCTTCGAAGACTACCGAAACATCACGTTTGGCGAAATAGCAGATGACTGGCTGCTCTGGACCGATGGAGACTGGCCTGCAGAGAATACAGGCAGCACTGTAATCTTTGGCAAAGATGGAACCCTTGGCAACTTTGTTCACGGAAGGTACGCCCAGAAAATAACGGTAACAAGCTACTCTGAGCCAGTTAGGCTCGGACAGTACCAATCGGACAGAGAGTTCCTGGCGAACAGAACTTACAGGTTCGGATGCTGGATGAAACAAAGTGGACTAACAAAAGATGTCAGGTTAAGAGTCAGATTCTGGTGTGGAGACAGCAGGATTGACCAATATCAGAACTTCACAGTGGGTCCTCAGTGGAACTATTACGAGATGAACTTCGTCCTCCCAACGAATTGCACTCCAATCGACCCTTACTATGGCCAATCTAGCTCTGAAAGAATTGAAATCTTCTCAACAGGCACACTTTGGATTGATGACTGCCAGTTCTATGATTCCGAAGCTATAGACGCTTGGGGATTATCTACACTCTTTGTTGAGGAGGTAAGGAAACTTAGACCTTCAACCCTGAGGTATGGGGGACTTGGATGCAACTCGATACGTCCGGAAAATATCTTTGGCAGCAGATTCGATTTGGAGAATTATGCGGACTGGGATGGCAATGTTGAGGGAGATATGTTCGATTTTAACCAGTTTCTGAAACTATGCGAGCTGACAGGAGCGAACCCTGAGTATGTTTTGTCTCAACGTTTGATTATGAATCCAAGCCTTATTCTAAACCTGCTTGAATACATGTATGGGGGGAATACGACAACATATGGTGCAGTAAGGGAGAAAGCTGGGTTTGAATCCTGGAAGGGCAAGTTCGATAAGGTCTATTTCGAGCTGGGAAACGAGGTCATCTTCAATATCAATGGACCAAACTGGACCCCGGCAGAATATGCAGACTTTGTCACACAGGCTGCTTATGTTGCTAAGTCTTCGCCGTATTGGAATTCAAGCGTTCATAAAATAGGCGTTGGGTTGCAGTATACAAACGTTTGGGCTAATGTTCCACTTTTGAGAGAAGAGAGAGATAACATAGGCGGGGAAGAAATAGACTTCATGTTGGCAGCTGAATACTTCCCCGGCCATGACTTTGCGAACCATTATTCCAGTGGTCAAGTTAAGTACAGTGAAGGAAGCTTAACTGGTTCTCCTGAGAAAAGGGCGGTGTGGTATCAGAGAGCTTTGGGTGAAGCTGCATACATAGATGAGTATGCTTCGTACCTTAGGGAGATGGCTGTCGAAAACTATCCGAAACCCATCGGTATAGGAATCTACGAATACGGGATAACAGGCGTTTTCAAAAGGGAACCCTACAACCACGAGTTGGCAAACATGGAAACAAGCTTAGGCGCAGCGATAGCAATACTCGACCAAAGTCTAAGCCTAAGGAAAAACGGGATGGACCCGATTAACGCCTTCTACATTAGAGGCTTCGAGTGGACATGGGGTTTCATGGATGAGTACCCTCACATCCGGAAAAGACCAATCTATTATGCATTACAGATGTATGGCGAATTCCAGAGAGGACAGCTGCTTGAATCTTCATTCTCCTCTGACTCGTTCGACCCGTTTGGTGATGCTGCCGACAATGTCATAATGTGGGAATCTTTCCCGAATTTCAACTTGCAGGTTCACTATTACCCGGTTAACGTGCCGATCCTTGCCATATACCCGTTCAAGTACAATGATAGATACTCATATTTGCTCATTAACAGGGACTTAGAGAAAACCGTGAAAGTGCAACTGGATGTGCCTTATACTCCTTCAAACAGGTCGTTAATTGTTTCATTAACGGGTGACAGCCCATACCTCTACAATGACGACTCGCCGGCAGACATTGTGCACCTAAATTACACCGTAGTGTATGACTTCACGGACAATCATACTGTAGTTCTTCCTCCTCATTCAGCATATATGGTCGTAAACTATGCAAAAGGAGCTAAGGCATGCCTTGACGAAGACGGTGACGGCTACGGAGCAAATATATATGAATTAGAGGATTGCCCAGGCTTGAAAACACTCGTCGATCCTGATGATTTAGATCCCAATATTTACCCGGGGTCTGAACCGTGACCGTGAATGTAACAATATTAATGCCGTCTCGTGCGCCAAGGTCTGATCACCCCTTTACGAACGGCGGGTTTTCCACCAGAATTGCGGGAACACTGCTCTTTCGACTTGAACAAACCATGTCAGAGTGTTGTTCAGGATTCAAAAAGAGTTTTGCTTTCCCCTAAGAAAGGGCAATTGATGGGAATGCTTTAGCGTCTTTTCCAGCGTGGTATTCATCGGATTTGTTCTGTTGAGCAGATTTGATTTTAGGAGGAGGCGATCTCTACTGTCTTGCGTATAGCTTCGCTGTGATCACCTGTTGGCATGAACTCTAGACTGACATAGTCTTTGTAACCCGATTCGTCCAGAAACCGGAATATGTTTCGATAGTTGATCTCGCCGGTTCCAGGTTCGTGTCTTCCGGGCACATCGCCGACATGGAAGAACCCGATGAAGTCGAAGT
>CAZQDW010000088.1:0-6824 GCA_964592315.1 uncultured Candidatus Bathyarchaeia archaeon | reverse complement strand
CCCAATAGACTTTGTTTTGAGTGGTTCTCTTCATCGCCATTCCAGCAATCTTATCGGGAATATCTGCGAGAGCCGCTGAGGCTTCGCTACTGACCAGCGGAGCCAAGAGCCCCTCCCTGTGAACTAGATCGAAGAGGACAGGTCCTCCACCCCATGCGACATCGATGTCCCCAGATCTTCTTATGGTCTCTATCCAGAGGGTTGATCCCACAGGTACCCACGTGATCTCTGTGATGTTATACTTTTTAGCATACTCACTTCCAACGAAGGTGTTTTCAGCAGCGTAGGTGATGTCGGAGCCGTGTCTCGTTATGACTTTCAGAGTAACTTTAGAAGGCGGCGGCGGAGTAATGGGTGTCAAGGCCATGTTAACGGTATAGGTCTTCTCTTCTCGTGCATCTATCGTCCGATTCTCTGTCTTATAATCTTTTGTAGTCACTGAAACTTTATAGGAACCTGTATTGAGGCTCATGGAATAGGCTCCATCTGACGCTGTGGTTGCCTTTTTTCCATCAATTGTTACCGTTGCGCCTGCAATTGGGTTGCCAGTTTTAGTATCAGTAACCTTACCCGCGATCGTTGCAAGGCTCGGTGGCTTAGGTGCTTGCTGGAGAAAGTAGTATACCCCAGCTGATGCCCCAACCACAATGATCAAGAGGATTCCGATGAGTCTCTTATCCAATCTAATCCCTCCAGACTAGTTGTTTACAAGAACTAAATAAGGTTACTTCCCCCTACGAGAAAGTATTATAAGGCTATTGAAGGGTATAGCTTCTTGGGAAGGAGGTTCGATTTTGAAGAGAAAGATGTGTCCTCTCATACTGGTGGCGATTCTTGTAATGGGGATTGCTGCACCTAGTCTCGTGTTCGCTGCCAAGCCGAAGATAGTAGCACACGCTAAGGGTGCGCTTCAGATCGATTCACAACTGGATGCCATGATGAGGAACATAACCGAGGTTGACTGGGCCGTAGTCACAGGCGAACTGAAGTCCACTGATCTTGCAGGAGCATCTATGCTGATCATGGCTAAGGTCGACTATTCGCTCAATTACACCAAAGCTGAGCTTGACGCCATAAAAGCCTGGTATGACACGGGCGGAAAGGGAATATGGGTAGCAGGAGACAGTGACTACTTACCTGACCAACAACCGAGGATTCCGACGGCGAATGCTGTCTTGGAGAAGATCGGGAGCCCCCTTAGATTTGAGGATTGCGAAGCCGTGGACCCCGTATCGAGCGCCGGCGCGGACTACCGGGTGCTAGGGCTTTCGGAGAAATGCGACAAGGAGGTCAACTTTTTGGTTGCTGGTGTGACAAGGGCTCTCTTCCATGGTCCAGGCATAGTGGTGGGATATTCAGGCGGCAAATACTACAAGCTGGAGAGTGAAAAGCCTGCAGGTGTCTATGTGGTCATGGCCACAAGCATAAATGGGAGATGCGACGACCTAAATCCACCGAAGCCAGCAATTCATACGGCGGGTGAAAAGGGAACTTTCCCCCTGATGGCGGTGCAACTTGACTACGCCAAGAAGAATGTCATCATCGCAACTAGTGATGGCCCCTTCGACCACTACGATGCCATGTACATGCCTGAGCTACATAACTACAAGAGATATGCAGTAGATTATCCGCAACAGGGAGCGAGGCTCTTCAAGAACATAGTCGACTTTGTTCTCTACTATGCTGGAACAATGATGGACAAACAGAACCAGATCACAACCATACAGGGACAGGTGACTACTCTCCAAGGAGAGAAGACGACGCTTAGTGGAAGGATAACAGCCTTAGAGAAAGACGTGGCTGACCTGAAAGCTTCTGTTGGCACATGGCAAGGCATCTCAGCAGCTACATTCGTGCTAGGACTGGTAATAGGCGTAGCTGTAGTCTACCTCATGAAACGCAAATAGAGTTCCTCAACCCCTATTTTTTACAAAAGAGCTCTAAAGAGACCACCCAACCTTGGAAAGATTAGGGAATACCCCTCAAACCTTATCAGTTACCCTAAAATAACTGGAAAACGAGGATCGTAATAGGATGTCAGACAGGGTCGTCGTGATCTGCACAGGTCAGCCTGGGAGCAGCAGAGACGAGTATCTACAAGAACTGAGGAATGAACAGGAATTCTTCTACTATCACCTCTTTGATTACATCGTGGAGGAGGCTGAGAAAGAAGGGTATGTGCTCAATAAACTGAATGTTTTGGACTTTTACGACAGTAAACCGGACAAGTTCGAGGCTTTTCGGGCGCAAGCCTTAAGCAGGATCATCGGAGAGATCAGGGAAAAAAGCGGGGTTCACATCATAAGCACGCCTTACCACTTCGAGTGGAAGGGTAAGTCATATAGAGGATTGAAGGAGGAGGAAGTAAAGACCTTAGACCCCAACCTGTTCCTTGTGATAATAGACGATCTCATCCGAGTGAGAGAGAGACTAAAACAGGATCCGCAATGGAAAGATCATAACTTCACTCTTGTTGAGCTCGCTCAATGGAGAAGAGAGGAGATCATAGGGATGTACAATCTCGCCCATGATTTCACACCCTACAAGGACTTCTACCTAGTCGCTAAGGAGCATGGTGTAGATCTTCTACGGGACATAATCTTCAACAGACATAAGAAAAAGATCTATCTAAGCCACCCCATAACAGGAGAGTCAAGCAAATTCTTTAAAGCTGTCAGCCGCTTTGCTTCTGTCCTTAGACCCTACTACGCGGTCTTTGATCCCTCTATGATAAATGATTGGGCGGTTGTTGAGACTTGGAGGCGAGTGCGGAACGAAGCTAGGACGGAGAAGAAAGAGATTCCAGAGAAGATTCGGGTTTCCATTGAATATTCCGATGGTCTAAAGAAATATGAGTTAGACTCTTGGGACATAGAGGCGGCTATTAAGAACATCAGAGCTCAGATCATTGACATAGACTACAAGATCATTGAGAACTGCAATTATGTTGTTGCATACCATCCTCGTGAGCGGATCTCGGCAGGGGTTATCAGCGAGATGATCCATGCAAAGAGCTTGGCGAAGTTCGTCTACGTCTTCTATCCCTTTGAACCAAGCCCCTTCTTTGAGTGGTATGCAACCAAGATCTTCTTAGAAGAAGAAGGACTCATCGAGTTCCTCAAAGGGATCTAAGGCGAAGAAGCTGACAGCTTCTAAACATGTTTAAATCAAACAACCACGCTTTCTAATAGAAACCTGTCGGAGCGGAGGGCATGAAGAGGGTCTTCTCCAACAGAAACGTCTTGGTAATATCTACGACCAACTCTTTAGTCATGTTCTTCGACATGCTATACTGGCCTTACTGGGCAAAATACCTTGAGGACGTGGCGGACATGTCAATTCCTCAGATAGGCGTGCTCTCCGCTATTCAACGTTCTGAGCAGCTACTCTTCCAACTCCCAGGAGGTATTCTAGCCGACAGAATTGGAAGGAAGAAGGTTACGCTGATCGCCGCGGTAGCCCGAATGATAGTGCCGATCATCTATCTATCTTCTAAATCCTTTGAGTTCCTCATCCTCGGCACACTCTTCACTGCCATGAACTCCCTCCGCATGCCCGCTTCCACGGCCATGATCGCTGAGTCCTTGCCAAGGGATCAGATGGGATCCGGATACGGCGTCTTTAACATGGTGAGAAGGGTGCCGATGCTCTTCACTGGAATTCTAGGAGGGATGTTGATGGACGCTCTCGGTATAGAAGCGGGAACGAGGATCTGCTTCATGGGGAGTCTCATAGGTGCGGTTATAGCCTTCACAGCTTGTTACATCTTTCTCACTGAGACTTTGAGGAGAAAAACAGGGGTTAATGCAAGTGTAGTGCAGGACTTCAAGGAGGTTCTCCCTCTCTTCAAGGGCAGCCTCCAGGCGATGCAGGTAACTTCCGCCATCTATCAATTCGCCTCGGGGCTGACGATGCAGCTCATCATTCTGTACGTCATCGACCACATCGGCTTTAGCTACACCCAGTGGGGTCTCATCAGCACAACAATGTCAATCGTTGGCTTCTTGACATCCATACCCGGAGGCATGATGGCAGACAAATATGATAGGGTCAAACTTAACGTCTTCGCAAGAGCCCTCGCCCCAATAACCACAATCGCCTACATCACCCTCAGAGACTTCTACCAGATCCTCGCCACCCGCATAGTTGCAGGCGTAGGTATGGGTCTAAGCGGTGCTGAACTGGGCTGGTTGGGCGGTGCTTCTTGGGACTCCCTGATGGCGGATATAGTTCCATCCGAGAAGAGGGGGCGAGTCACAGGTCTAATGGGAACAGTTAGTGGATCTGTGAGTCTCCCATCGCCGTATATCGGCGCCTACATGTGGGATAACCCAAGCATAGGGCCAGAAAAGACCATGGGAACGACCGTTATACTTGGTTTGTTCTCCACCTTTATCCTCTGGAGATACGTTAAAGATCCGAGGTCTCAGAAGCAGAAGATTGAAGAGAAAGCGAGGGACGATGAAGAGGGCAAAGAGCGATCATAAAGAGGATGAGGATCAAGTTCTTTACAACTTTTATTTCGCTCCATAGGTGTTCGAACCTCAATAGGTTTTTATATCGGTCCTAAGGCTTAATGTGGGAAGGGGGAAAGAAGAATTTTCTTACGTCGTTTTCCCCTCTTTCTCCTTCCCCCTTCCTTCATGTGTTCAAAACAACAAAAGGTTGTCGGAACTCCTAAGCTCTTTAGCCATCTCGGAGCGTACCCATCCACAGTAATTAGACTTTCGCAAGCATTGTCCTAGAGAGGAGGTAAGTCTTCAGTATTTCCTGTTCAAAGAATTAGAACACGTGTTCAAAAGCCTAGCATTAAGTTGAAGAAAAACACTCATTATAATGAGTGAAATGCAATATCGGGTCTATACAAGCAGGAAGAAGCTGCTCTCCTTTGCTGTCATAGCGCTCGTAATAGGCAGCACCCTCGGAGGCGCGTTGTGGAGCCTTGGCGGAGTCTACTATCTAAAGAAGCAGTCCCTCGTCAGGTTCTCCTCTTATCAGGAGCTAGTCGCCTTTCTGAAGATGACCCCCGCCGACATACCCCTATCGCTCTTTGAAAGGCTCCAATACGCGTTTCAAGGATCTCCAGGAGACATAAGGACATTCAGTCTTGGGGCAAAGGGTATCGTTGTGGACCAAGCCAGAGCCTTAAGCGTCGAAGGGGGGAAATACGCGCCGACTCCCGGAGGGGTCCCTGATTACTCGACGACAAACATCCAGGTGGCAGGTGTAGATGAAGCCGATGTCGTCAAGACCGACGGCGAGTACCTGTACATCGTCTCAGGGTCAACGGTCTATCTCTTGCGCGCTTGGCCGCCTGAGACGGCAGTTGTCCTCTCTAAGTTGAGTCTTAACGGTACAGTCGCCGGGGTTTTTGTGAAGGATGCAAAATTAGTCGTTTTCCGTGATGAGTCTAGTCCTCAGGTGCTCAGGTGCGCTCCATATAATAGTAGATGCTTTCCCTACTACGTAGCGAGAACCTCTTTGATGGTTTATGATGTTTCCAACAGGGCTAAGCCGATCTTGGAAAGAAATGTCACGGTTGATGGACGGTACTTCAGTTCAAGGCTGATCGGCGACTACGTGTACGCCGTGATAAATAAACCAGCCTACTTGGTAAATGACAGCTTTGTGAGTCTCCCAGAAATCAGGTGGGGCAATGCCACAACTAAGATCGATCCCTCCAGCATCTTTCACACTGAACTGCCTGACTACTACCATGTCTTCACTAACATAGTTGCAATTAACCTTGGCGACGCTAGGCAGAAGCCGACGGTGGACACTTTCCTTCTGGGTGCTACTTCCTGCGTCTATGTCTCAAGAGATAATATTTACCTCACGAATCTAGGAACCACCATCCATAAAGTCAATATAAAAGATGGCAATATCGCATATGTCGCAAACGGGTTGGTTTCTGGCTACGTCCTAAACCAGTTCTCGATGGATGAGCACAACGGGTTTTTCAGGATAGCGACCTCAGACGGCAAATCGACTAATGTGTATGTACTAGACGGTAATCTAAAGGTCGTAGGAAAACTCGAGGGTCTTGCGCCTGGCGAAAACCTACATTCAGCAAGGTTTATGGGAGACCGGGGCTACCTCGTCACCTTCAAGAAGGTAGATCCTCTCTTCGTGATAGACTTGAAGAATCCCCAGAACCCACAGGTTTTGGGTAAGTTGAAGATACCTGGCTACTCCGACTATCTTCACCCCTACGACGAGACTCACCTGATTGGTGTTGGCAAGGAGACTGTCGAGGCGGAGAAAGGAGACTTTGCCTGGTATCAGGGAGTGAAGCTATCGCTCTTCGATGTCAGCAACGTGTCGCAGCCCAAGGAGATCGCTAAGATCGAGATCGGCGACAGGGGGACAGACACGCCTGTCCTACAGGACCATAAGGCGTTCCTCTTCAGCAGGTCGAGGAATCTCCTCGTGCTTCCAATCTTGCTTGCGAAGATAGACAAGGCGAAGTATCCTCAAGGTGTTCCACCTAACACTCAGGGTGAGTTCGTCTGGCAAGGTGCCTACGTCTTTGAGATAACCTTGGATAAGGGGTTCGTGCTCAGAGGGGGAGTAACACATCTGGATAACGTTGCCGATCTGATGAAGAGCGGCTTCTATTTCTCCTCTCACTACTCGGTGAAGAGAACGCTCTACATAGATGATGTGTTATACACTCTCTCTGACAAGAGGGTGAAAATGAACAGCCTGGCGGACCTGAAGCAGATGGGTGTTGTAGAGCTTCGCTAGACACCTCATTTTATAAAAGGCTGGAGTAACAGAGATGATGAGGGCTCAAATGGCGGACGCGAACAGGAAGAGGCTCT
>CAZQDW010000087.1:0-6848 GCA_964592315.1 uncultured Candidatus Bathyarchaeia archaeon | reverse complement strand
CTCCTACCTTTCCCCTCTTTTTTGGTAAGAATGTGAAAGACGAGTATGGCTACATCGTTGGAAAAATCATCTTTATAAAGGAAGAAAGTTCATCAAAACAGGTTCTCATCGAACAAGGAAATGGAGACATCATCTCCTATCCCTTGATCTGGTTTAAGCAAGATGACAAGAAACTTACTCTTTTGTCTCCCTTAAAGTTTAGGGCACAAGAGCTAATAGAAAAGCTTCAGCTCATCTGGAGGAAGAACCAGGCGTTAGAAGAGCTCTTTGCTGAAAAGAGCCTACCTTCAGAGGGACTAGGTGAGGTTGAGAAAGGCTTCAAAGAGGAACTAAATCAGTTAAGATCCGAAGCACAGATCATTTTGAAGGATATTGATTCTGAGATAGAGAAATATAATCTACAGATAAAGGAACTCAGCTCTGCCTTAATTCATCTAAAAATCGAACTTAAGCTCGATACAACTGATAGTAATCTCCTTCTAGAAGCAAAGGAAGTTGTCCAGAAAGAAATGGAACGGGTCTGTTTTAAAAAGAGAGAACATGAAGAACTTCACAAGAACCTTAGCAGCATTATGCGTGGCGAAAACTTAGAGGTTTCGGAAGTTACTCCTGATTTGGGGCGGATGGCTCCTAAGCAAAAGGGTGCTGAGCTGATAGTACGGATCGAAGACATAAGTGGTTTCGAGACTTGGCAAACATCTCGTTAAAGGGGAGATTGGATGGTCCTAAACGAGGAGGAGGACATGCCCGATGAAATACGTGAAAAGGTTAGGACACTAAATATGCAGTCCCAGAAACTGAAGACCATCCAACATAATATGAGGGAGAGAGATGCATTGCTTTTCAGGCTATGTGTGGATGCGGTAAAGAGCCACAACGAGGAACGTGCAAAGATATACGCAGACGAGTTATCCAGAATCAGAGGCATCAGAAATTTTCTGAACAACAACATAATTTTCATGGAATGCATGACAATAAGGCTTGAGACCTATGTAGAGTTCAGGACTTTTGTCGCCGATCTAAAGCCGATCGTCGAGGTTGTACAGAATGCATCAAAAATATTGACAGAATTCTTGCCTCAGATCTCCGACGAGATCCAAGCGATGAACTCTAATCTAAATGAAGTGCTACTGAAGACGACGATAGACATATCAAAGGTCTCGACTTTCATAACCTCGGCAACTCCAGAAAGCGAGAGTATTCTAAAAGAAGTCTCGTCGCTACTTGGTGAAAAAGCAGAGAGCAGTTTACCAGAGCCGCCTATTCTCATAGTAGAAGCTCCTGAGAAATTAGGCCTGAAAGAAAATGAGGCTATAGCAGTCGCAAATACCGATGGATCTAGTCACGCTGAGGATCTTCTAAGCTCTAGGCTCAGCGAATCTGATTTTTTTGACGAGATATTATTTGACTACCTAAGGGAACATGGAGGAAAGATAAACATAGTTCAATGTTCCAACGATCTTAACCTCTCATACGATGAGATCAAAAAAAGGTTGAGTAAGCTCAAGAATCTTGGAAAAATTAAGTTGGAGGAGTGATTCCCATGGCGTACAGCGAATTAGAGCAAAGAGCAATCGAGCAAGCCATGCAGGCCGTCAAAAATGATAACTCAGGGAATCGAGGTAAAGCCCTAGAACATTACAGTAATGCCATTGAGCTGCTGAGGAAGTTGATTGAGATAAGCCCCAGCTACGACCTAAACAAAGTCTACACCCAAAGGGTCTTCAGTTATCAAAAAAGAGTTGAAATCCTGAAGAAAGTTGAGTGGGAAGAGAGTGGGTCAATAGAAAGAGAAGAAGGTGTTCTTGGACCGATCAAGCCTAAAGAAGAACAATCCACCATATCTGAAGAGAGACCAAGTGAAGAGCCGGGTGTCAAGTGGACAGAAGTCGTTGGACTAAGCGATGTGAAACGTCTCATAAGAGAGGTCATAGTTTACCCTGTTCAGAGACCAGACCTTTTCTCATTAGGATGGCCCAGGGGAATTCTGCTCTTCGGTCCTCCTGGATGCGGCAAAACGTTGCTGGCAGCTGCTGTTGCAACTGAGATCGACGCTGAGTTCGTTTCCATTGACTCAGCCTCCATTATGTCGAAATGGCTTGGGGAGGCAGAGAAGAATGTTGCTAAGCTCTTCAATTGGGCTAGAGAAGCAGAAAAGAAGCGTCCAGTGATCATGTTCGTAGACGAGCTGGATTCGCTGATTGGAAAACATCAGAACGAGATAGGCGGAGAGATCAGGGTTCGTAACCAGTTCTTGAAGGAGATGGATGGGGTCATAGATAAGAACAAGAAGGTTCACGTCTATGTGATTGGGGCCACGAACAAACCTTGGGATCTAGATATTCCCTTCATTCGTCGATTCCAAAAAAGGATCTATGTTCCTCTGCCTGATGAAGCAACCCGAATAGAAATGTTCCAATTCTACACGGAAGAGATAGACTTGGACTCAGATGTGGACCTCAAGGAGCTGGGTCGAATCACACAAGGATACTCAGGCAGCGATATAAGAGACATCTGCCAAGACGTTTACCTCGAAAAAATCAGCAGTCTCTTTGAAACAGGTTTAGCTAAGAATAGAGAGATAAAACCAGACCCGGTTTCTATGAGAGACTTCAAAAAAGCGGTCTCTAATAGAAAGCCTAGCGTCCCACAGCAAATGGTGGCGACTTATGAGAAATGGATAAACATGATGCAAGCCATATAGAGCGATAGGAGGTCAACGACGATGAAACCTGATGATCTAAAAGCTGTGGTTACTTGTTTTCGTGAATTGGGTGTAAGCTACGAAGACTTCGTCACTGCGTTAAGAGATTCTGTCAACGACGTAAAGCCGTTGAAACGCCTAATTGGAAATCCTTACGCATCGTCTTTAGATTCGTGGCTACTTAGGGCAGGTATAGCGTTAATAGTCTTCCCAGATCCAACTGTAAGTGATGTTATAGGATTTATCTTGGTCGCGGCAGGCTTAGTCAAGAAAGGAATGAAACAGCTCACAGTTGCAGACATACTCATAGAGTTTCGAGACACGACGAAAAGTCTGGAGAGCGTAAGGCAGGAGCTAAGCTATTGCCGTATATGAATGCTCCTGAGAATACTGACTACATTCTTGTGTCGACTCTCACCTTCCAAGTTCTCGGTCCATAGGGAAGAACCCGCACACGATCCAGGAACTCAATATGCCTGCCTAATCTTCTGGTTGCTGTTCTGATTAGGTCCTCAGCCTCTGAGAACAGGTTCCCCTCATGAGCCCAGTGGTAGAAGTGGAGTATACCTTCCTTTCTCAAGCAGGGAATAGCTGTATCTAAGTAATCGGCGGCATCCTTCGGAAGGGGCATAAGAACCCTGTCGAATGTTTCTCCAAATCTTGGACAGACCTCTCTTACGTCGCCTAGTAGAGGTGTGACCCTGCCATACAGCTTGTTCAGAAAGATGTTATGGATGCAGTAGCTATGAGCAACAGGGTTGATCTCCACAGCCATAATCTGGGCACTGGGCTGCCTCTTTGCGATCACTATGGGTAATGGACCTACGCCGCTGAACATGACAAGGACGGATTCCCCCGGCTTCACTTTCTCTGCTATTCGCGTCCTCTCAGTCGCTTCCCTTGGAGAGAAGTAGACTTTCATGGGGTCAAGCTTAAAGAGGCATCCAGCTTCTTTATGGATCACTTCAGTATCCTCGTCACCAGCTATCAGCCTCATCTCCCTGACTCTGTAGGTGCCATACCTCGCCGAAGTTTTAGCGAGAACCGTCTTGACATTGTTGTGTACCTCCATCAAGGTCTCGGCGATCGTTTTCTCCTGGTTTCTCAGTGCCTCGGGCAGCTCCACTATTGCTACAGCCTTCTCCTTGGAGCCTATGACATCAAAAGCCCTTGGCACTAATCTAAGTAGGTCATTCGGAAGCTTCTGTTTTAACGCTGTTCTCAGGTCTTTTTTGCTCATCTCTAATAGAAAAAGAGTTTCGCTCCAATATTTGTCTATGACGCCTGTTGGCTGAACCTTATAGAAAGATCCTTTTCTCACCTGTTTTTCTGAGGAGTTTACCTCTAACTTTGACCTCGTCCCTCAAAAGATCCTCTGGCTGTTCCTCTTCTCTCGTCTTTCTTCTGATAGAAGAAGCACAGACGCCGTTAGGAAGGATCCTTCTCTTCATGCAAATGGCATAGGTGCAGTTTGCTGGGTTACATGGCTCGCTGGTCCATGTACACCAGACAGACCTCCCCTGCATCTGCATGGCGTGTTTCCCACATCTAAAGTCTTCACATCTTGGAAAGCAATGCTTGACTTCGTCCAAAGTGCTTTCGACCTCTAGAATTTAAAGCGTACGTTGCAGTCCTGTGTATGACTGTTATAGGAGGAATTTAAACTTATTCCCGACTCAGCTTTGACTGTGCAAGGCTTTCAGCTCTTCGTATATCTTAGACCGAGCTCCTCAGCCTTCTCGAAACCACTTTTTGGTAAGGTTCCTTTCTGATAGAGGTCGTCTATCAAGGTTATCTCCTGAATCAGCGTTGTCAGGTCATCCATAATCTTCTCGCTCTTGATCTTAGACGTTGACACGATACATTCACCCGACTTCGCGTGACCTCCCCCAGTTACATTTTCTTCAAATCCATATCTTTTACCGATCCTTTTTGCCAAGGTATTAAGAAGGAATCCGCAGTGGATTTTCTCTCCCGTCCCCCTTGCAGAGATGTTGGCCCCATTGGGACCTTCGTTGAAGGCTATGAGGAGGGCTTCCTCTCCCTCTGGTTTCTTGAGTTCATAAATCTTCACCGAAGCTACGAGGGGCAGAAGAGGCGTCTCCCTGCTCATGACGAAGTATATGGCAGTTTGACTAGCCTCTCCGATCTTGACCAACCTCTCTATTTCTCTCGTAGCCTTCTCCCAGTCCTCTAGGTATATGCGGTTGACTTCAGAGAGGATCTCCCCTTCTGGAAGGCTCTGGAACCATTCTTCTGAGTCGATGAAGTTCATCTCGTTGAGAGCCCATTGTTCCTCCGAAGCTCTTCTTAATATCTGAAAGCATAGCGTAGGTCCGTAGATGCCCGAGAGTTTCGGCGAACGTCTTGAGTAGTTTTGGGTGAAGCAGGAGGCGTTAAGAATTTCAGCAAGCTGATTGATCCTCGTAGTGCGGTCTCTGGAGACGATGTCATATCTTGTTGGTCTACCCTTAAAAATGTAGAAGAGTTTGGGTAGAGCTTCTTCAGCGTGTTCAATGAAGGCTTTGATGAAGGTTCCTAGCCCTCTCGTTACAGGGTCGAAGGCAAAGTCTCCCCTGCATCCTAGAAGGGCGTAGAAGTCTAGGTAGATGTTGGAGATTCCCAGGCTTGTTATCAGCATATGGCATAGATGAGCTGTCGCTGTTTGGTCGTTGTTCGATTGGGACGGGTTGTACCAGAGACATTTCCTCGACGGACTCCTTGAGGGGTGGTGGTCTATGAGTATTATCTTCTCATGGAAGCGGGTTAATTCGTCAAGAGTTTCGTCTATTCCTCTGTCTGTGATTAGGACAACATCTACGGGACCACATTCCTTGAGTCCCTGCTGGAAGTCGTTCGCAAAGAGCTGAAAGCCTACAGGCAACTTTGAGTAGACTTTCATGCCAAGTTCCTCGAGACCTAACTTCATGATCGCTGCACTTGTAACGCCATCTAGATCGTGATGTGAGAAATGTAGGACTCGCCCACCAGAGGTGCCTAGCTCCTTCAGAATCGCTTGAATGTGTTGGAACTGTCTGCTCTCCGCCGCAATCGCCTTTACCCATTCCTTGTATCTCTCAGCCTTCATGCCACTAACTCGTTATATAGGAGAGTAATAAATTCTAGGTATGATTGTCCTTCAGGGCGTGCTGAGATAGAGATTATTCTGCTTAATTTGGCATCTGTTTCTTCGACCTCAAGGCGATTGGCTTTTTAGGTTTGAGAAAAGGGTTCTCTTCAGTGTAACGTTTATGGTCGAGGTTTTAGGGCATGGACATGCATGCTTTGAGGTTAGAGGTAAAGACGGTGTAGTCGTGGCTGACCCCTTCCGTGGGGTATGACATCCCAGGCCGAAGGCTGAGGCAGACTTGGTTCTGTGGTCTCATAGTCACGGTGACCGCAACAACCCTGATCCCATTAAAGGTAAGGCAGGCGAAGTCCTCGTCGGCGATGGCGAGGGAAGTAGACGCGGTAAGAACAGCGTCTACGTCTTCACAGTTGACGGTTTGAAGTTTTGTCACATCGGCGACCTTGGGCACGACCTTACGCCGAGCCAAGTTGAGGCTGTTGGGAAGATCGATATGCTCTTCGTCCTAGTAGGAGGCTTCTTCACCATCGGTCCAGAAGTAGCTTAGAAGCCAAGCCTAAGCCTGAAACCGAAGTTCGTCTTCCCAATGAACTACCGAATGGCAGGCATGGCGCCCACGTTCAACAACCTAAGCACCGTCGAAAACCACGTCAAAGGCAAAGAGAATGTTAAGAGACTTCAGAAGCGGATCTTTACCTTCGAAAAAGCTGACATGCCAGAGAAGATGACAATAATAGTCCCAAAACTCTGATCACTTCTTTTTTATGAAAGTATTAAGAAATGAAGTCTAAGCAAAAGACTTTCTTCTCCGAGTTCTTAGGCTAACGAAAAAGAATCTGACCGACTGTCTGCCGACTAGACTACAAGACTTTTCGGGTCTGTTTACTTGTCTCCTTCTTCAGTTCCTCCAGAACCTTTGAGAGGCGATTCTCCACCTCTTCCTTTGTGTCTCCGTATGCTGAAACCCAAAGTCTAATACTATGGGCCCCCTCTTCAGGAACGTGAACCATCGACTTAATATAGACGCCTGGAAACTTCGCCATAACTCTGTCGATT
>CAZQDW010000086.1:0-6965 GCA_964592315.1 uncultured Candidatus Bathyarchaeia archaeon | reverse complement strand
TCAGATATACTGCTTACACTTCTGCGATTGCAGCCATATTCTCAACGCTACTTCTTATTTGGATCAGCGGTGTTTTCATGAGAAAACGTCTGTCGCTAATCGTAAAGACAACTTTGAATGGCTTCATGTTCGGGGCCAGAACGGGCTCAACAGTTGCCGCTGCTTGCGCTGCCTCAGGGGTGGTAATATGCATGATCTTGACAACTGGCTTTGGAGTGAAAATCTCTGAAATTGTTCTGAGCTTGAGCGGGTGGAGCATTCACGCGGCCCTCTTTGCCGCCATGGTTATGACACTGGTAATTAGCTGTACCATGACGATCACGCCCTCATATCTCATAATTATTGTATTGACATTGCCAGCGCTAATGTCTCTGGGACTTTCACCGCTCATTGTTCACCTATTTGTGTTCTTCTACGCCTGTTTTGCTGGAATAACACCTCCAGTAGCGCTGACTTCATTTGCAGCAGCGGCAATCGCAGGAGTGTCGCCAATGAAGGTCGGAGTCAAGTCTTGCGTGTTTGCATTAGTGGGATGGACGCTTCCATTTTTGTTCATGTCGAGACCTGGCTTACTACTACTAAGCACCCCAACTGACATCCTTTATTCTATCTTCATAATGACAGCCGCCATCGTATATTTGGCGGCGGGACTACAAGGATGGTTGCTAATACGTATGAGTTTCCTTGAGAGAGGGCTATCTCTTGTAACCTCTTTCGTTTTATTATATCCTTCAGCTATATCGGATGTTTTCGGACTATTGCTTGCGATTGTAATATTCCTTGCGCAGTACATTAGGAGGTTGAGAATGCGTGCCCTATGAGGACTTTAGGAAGTTCTTGAAGGCGTTAGAGGCGAGGAATCTTCTAAAGCATGTGAAAAAGGAAGTTGACAAAAATTGGGAGATCAGCGCTATCTCACGGTGGGTCTATCTGGGGTTCCGAGAAGAAAACAGATTTGCCTTGATGTTCCATCAAGTTAAGGGGCATAACATTCCAGTCGTCGTCGGCGCAATGGGCTCCTACAAAATGTACTCTGTGGGACTAGAGCTTGACCCTTCGAAGCCGAGGAATGAGTTAATGGGTAAGATTAGGGAAAAGTGGATTAATGCCTTGGACAATCCAGTAGAGCCAAAGATCGTTGACACGGGACCTTGCAAAGAAAACATACTTGTCGGAGACCAAATCGACATCCATAAGCTTCCAGTGCCTGTTTGGGCGCCTGAAAAAGACGGTGGTTCAGAAAAGGGCTATGGATTTCTAACTTCACCGTATCATGTAACTAAGGATCCTGACACGGGAACAAGGAATGTTGGAACATATAGGAACATGATTCGAGATGAACCCAACATAATGGGCATCGCTCCAATGCATGGATCTCACTGCGCAATTCACGTTAAGAAGAATGAGGAAAAAGGCAAGGATACTGAAATTGCGACAGTGTTGGGGGCTGACCCAACCATAGGCATGGTTTCAGTCGCCCCAATCCCCTATGGTGTTGACGAGTTCGCGGTTGCCGGTGGCCTAAGAGGCGCAGCAGTTGAACTCGTCAAGTGCGAAACGGTCGATCTGGAGGTTCCAGCCACCGCAGAAATAGTCATTGAAGGAAAGCTTCTGAATAAGGGGAGAAGGGGCTGGGAGCGGGAAGGGCCTTTTGGTGAGTACACGGGATATGAAGGTCCGGACAGGCTTGGTCCATTGTTCCAGATCACTTGCATTACTCATAGACACAACCCGATCTATCAGGGCTTTGTCAGCCAGATGCCCCCTAGCGAAAGTACCAAGGTAAAGCATATGGCCAATGAATCCATAGTGTTGCGGACATTGAGAAGCCTCGGAGTTGAGGGCGTTGTGGATTTGAGTATGCCCGAGGCTGGAGGGCAAGGAGTAATCATAGTCTCGATCCAGAAGCAGCATTACGGGCATCCAAGACACATTGCAGAGGCGGTGTTCTCGGTTCTACAGCCTAGATGGGGAAAGTTTGTGATAGTTACCGATGACGACATAGATATTTACGACTTGAATGGCGTTTTGTGGGCAGTCATGTTTAGAACTGCGATGACTCCGAACAGAAAGAACATACAGTTTCTGGAGGGAATATGTGCGCAGGTCTTGGATTATTCTGGAACGCCATCAATTGAAGACGCTAGGAAGAAGGAAGATTGGCCAGGAGTGGGGGTCTTCATCGATGCGACTAGGCCCTACTCACCCTATCCAGTGACTTCCCTACCACCTGCACGATACCTAGAAAAAGCAAGAGAAGAATGGGAAAAGTACGGCTTACCTACCTTGGAAACCCTTGATTTGCCAAGATGTGTAACTATCGAAGAAGAGTATTTGAGAAAAGGCGTATCCGCCAAACCGGGAAGGCAAGCAACGGTTCAGTCTAACGTTACCTAATCGCTCATCTAGGCGACGGTAGGTATCTTCGCGAGCGGTAATTCTACTTCCCAGTTATATGTCAAAGTTATTGGTATGGGTAGCTCCACTTCTGTTGAGAAAGCAGCTTTAGCTTTCGTCTTCTTAGGGTATTTACCTATGCTCAGAAAGATCCGCCCATCACTGGCGGAACTATGCTGACGACGTCACCGTCATGAAGTTCTATCCTGAGATCGTTTAGGAATTTGATGTCTCTTCCGTTTACAGTAATAAGGTAATTTCGATGAATGTCAAATGCCTCTTTGTATTTTCTTCCAAGAATTTCCAACAAATCTTTGAGAACAATACTCTTACCGTCTAATTCCAAAGTTTCGTCACGTTTCTTGATCGCCTCCGCTAGCGTAGCGAAATACTTGATCTGAATCATTGTCACTCTCGCGCTACCCCTTTTTGGAACTACGGGGAAGTCTTCCAAGTCTTTCCAGCTCATGGGCGACCTCGGCAAGGCCTACCTCCACGAACGCCTCTCTCGTTGGACAACCAGTTTCGACATCCCAGCCCTTAGCCTCATAATACTCATCAAGCATCTTGTCGCGTTCAAAAATCAAACCCTTTGCTGGGCCTTCTGGCATTGGCTCCTTCATAAATCTCTCTGGCACGTTGTCATCTTTCCGCCCTGTTCCTTTTTCCCTCATGTTATAGGCTTTCTCAAGTGTCGTAAGCCTATGAATGGCTATCAACAGTTTTTCATAGCCAGTCTCTATACCAGTTACTGCACTGAACAGCCTTGGGATAATAGCTGTCCTCCTGTAAATGCTTTTAAAAGCGTCATCTACCCAAAAATTCCAAAATAGTTTGCAGACACCAACCATGTCAACCAGCGCCATTCCCTCTTCGCTCCACTTTGTCATCCTGCCCTTACCTTCTGGGGAGTGCCCGTCTGCCGCTCTTTCGGTTCCAAACATTTCTTTTGTCTTCTCCGGGATCGACCTGAACCAGTAGCAATTGTTCAAAGCGTATAGATGATCTGCCCCTCTCTGAGAGATTGAACAGCAGACCCCATATTCTTTGCATCCTCTCGGGTCTCTCGAAGGGTATTCCAACCCTTTTATATGCATAGCATAGTACTCCGACCCTTTCCCTATTTTTTTCGCGGCATTTCTAACTCCCTCCGCAAGTATGTTCCCCAAACCCTTTCTGTAGGCGATTCTCTCTATCAGCTGCAGTTGAGTTCGGTAGTTACCCCAAGTCAATTCTAGTCCGTCTGTATCCATTTTGGTAAGAAGACCCCTTTGGTATAGTTCGTAGGCAAACCCTATTACCCCCCCTGCGGAATAAGTGTCGAGCCCTAATCTGTTGCAGATTTCGTTGGCTTTTATTATTGCCGCTAAATTGTCATTTCCAACTCTGCACCCCTGGTTTGTCAACGTCGCATACTCGGGACCTGCCACCCAAGTTCCAGCAAACTCTCCCCTAGTCACTATTGAGAATCTATCCTGCCCAACGGGACACCAAAAACATGCCCTTCCCTTGACAAGCCATGTCTCTTTGAGAGCTTCGCCTGAGATCTTGTCCGCGTTCTCAAAATACCCAGTCTGGAAGTTCCTTGTCCCGAGGCCGCCCATAGCGCTTGTTATCCCAAAGAGCATCGTTGTGCCGAACTTTGGAGCGGTGTCGGTTGCCATCTTGTCGTTGTGTACATGTTCCATGAACTCAGTGAGCGTTTCATCAAACTTCTTTGGGTTTGCCACCTTAAGACTCCTAGTACCTCTGACTGCCACAGCCTTAAGCTTCTTGGATCCCATCACGCATCCCATTCCGGTTCTTCCCGCTGCGTGATCCATATTGACCATAACGGAAGCAAATTTTACCAGATTTTCGCCAGCGGGTCCTACGCAAAGAACTTGCACTGCGTCCTCGCCTAGATCATTTTTTATTATCTTCTCTGTTTCACGCGTATCTTTTCCCCAAATATTACTTGCGTCTTTGAGTTCCACGAAGTCATCGTTGATCCGAAGATATGTCGGCTTTTCGCTTTTTCCTCTAATAAGAATCACATCGTATCCCGCAAATTTTAGTTCGGGAGCCCAATGGCCGCCGGCACTTGCATAACCTAGCAAGCCAGTTAGCGGAGATTTTGCCGCCATCAAAAGTCGACCGCTTGACGGTGCACAACCAGTCAAAGGTCCAGTGGAAATCATGAGCAGGTTTTCATGGCTTAGCGGTTCTATGCTAGGATCAACTTGATCCCATAATATCTTCGATGTAAACCCTCTCCCACCAACATATTGCTGAACAAGAGTCGAGTCGAGTGGCAGTTTTACTATTGTCCTTTTTGAAAGGTCTACATGCAAAACTCTGCCAGCATAGCCGCCTTCAAATCTCAAATCCATAAACCCCAAAAAGTTGTCAAGAAAAGAGAGAGACGCCGTATTTGCCAAGGTATTCTTTCGCCATTATTGTGATCCATTCTCGTTGCTTCGTTTGTGATAATAACGCGTTCGAAAGGAGTCTCAATGCTCCTTTCGGACAGTCTTTCACACATTTTGGTTCCCCCCCGCAAAGATCACATTTCATTGCAACGCCCTTATCCTCGTCGAACATCATAGCCCCGAATGGGCAATCATCAACACAAATCCCACAGCCTATGCATTTTTCCTCGTTGATCACAACAATGCCCTGTCGATCATCAGTTTCTATTGCTCCGGTCGGACAATGTTCTTTACACGGCGGTTTTCGGCATTGGTAGCAAACGATGGGAGCGTCTATTCCCGGTTCTGCTTTCACAACTCTTATTCTCGCTCTTTTCGGATTGATGCTGCCGTTGTGCCGACGAGAACATGTGATCTCACAGGTACGACAGCCTGAACAATCTTCAAGCCTTGTTAAAACGATTCTTCTCATGCGCGAATATGCATTGCAAGCTGTATATATGCCCTATCCCATTTCATCATACGGAAAGCTGCAGAAGCCGTAAATATGGTAGGCAATGGCCTGAAGGCCCTAGGCATTTCAAAAGGAGATAGAAGGATTAGTTACGAACTACGGGGATCTTGTAATTCCAAAGTATCCTGAAATTACAGCAGTGGCTAATCCACCCATAGGCATGTTTTCTGTCGTCCCCAATCTTACATGACTAGTACAGTCCATGACTTAACAATAAGCTTAAGTACGGAGCAAACTCTGTTGAATGCACTATTGTTAAGTGAAAGAGGGGAAAATTGATGGTTAAGGTTGTTATTGTTGGTGGAGGTTTCGCAGGATGCGCGGCGGCAGTTTCAGCTTCGAAAGCTGGTGCAGATGTAACCCTTCTTGAAAGAACAGATATGCTTTTAGGCTGCGCGTTAGAGGCAGGCGCCATCAATGGCCGTGGTACATTTACTGCTATAGAAGAAGCGAAAGCCTTGGGTGGTGGAGATCTATTCGAGGTGATCGAGTCGCTGACGCTTTATCGGGTACCCTACATAAGGGGAGCTGGGGGCTCGTACATTTATGACCTAGACAAAAGTGAGCCGACGGTGAGAAGATTTCTGGAAAAAGCGGGAGTAGAGATCTTATTCAAAAGTCGCGCGACTAACGTAAAGACGAATAAAGATAGAATTCTTTCTGTGACCTCCAAGAGTCGTGAGGGTGTCGAAGAGACAGTCAAGGGTGATGTATTTATAGACTGTACAGGTTGCGGTGGTGGCATGGAGTACTGCATCAAATACGGAAAAGGATGCATAATGTGCATGCTGAGGTGCCCGACATTTGGAGACAGAATTAGCATTGCAACTAAAGCGGGTGCTCCAGAGCTGATGTCCAAAAGGCCGGACGGTACGCCGGGGGTCGTATCCTCTGCGCTTTGCGTTAGCAAAGCATCGGTTTCACCCAAAATAAGAGCTGAACTTGAGGAAAAAGGTGCAATACAAATTCCACTGCCAAAGGAATTAATTGATCGGAAAAAGCCAAGCATAATGACAAATCCTAACTTGCCAAAAGAACATGTGGAAAACGTATCCATGTGCAATGTTGGTGGTTATTATAAGCTAATAGGGCAACCTTATTTTCCTTTAGACCAGCTGAGAAAAGTTCCAGGCTTGGAAAATGCGCGGATAATAAACTTTGGCACCTCCGATTGGAACTCAATTCGGTATGTATCCTTTGCGCCGAGGGATAACGCATTAATCGTAAAGGGTTTTGCAAATCTTTTATGCGCGGGTGAAAAGTCAGGTCCAATAGTTGGCATAGATAGCGTGATAATAACCGGAGTTCTGGCAGGCCACAACGCTACAAGAATTGCTTTAGGATTGAAACCTCTTATACTACCAAGAACCCTAGCGGTCGGCGACCTTATAGCATATGTGGGTGAGATGATGCAAACGGAAGAGGGATTAAAGCGAGGCGGCTACTCACCCCAAGGAGGAATCTACTTCGAAAGGATGAAACAGCTGAACCTGTACACAGACGACATAGCTATGATAAGGCAACGGGTGGAAAAAGCAGGTTTAACCGGAGTTTTCGGAAAAAAACTAAAATAGATATTTTTTCAAATAAGCAGTAGTTGCGAATTTAGGCTAGTTGCTTGTGGTGTTGACTAGTCAAGTGAG
>CAZQDW010000085.1:0-7016 GCA_964592315.1 uncultured Candidatus Bathyarchaeia archaeon | reverse complement strand
GGGCGTGCGCACTTACACGATCCAATCGGGTTTAAGATACGATCATGGAGTTGAGACAACAAGGTCCATAGTTCAGAAGCTGAGGGAATCAGTCAGTAAACCGTCCTTAGAATTTGACGAGGATGAGCTCCAAGATCTGGAAAGGATGATATTCATATTTGCCAAGAACTACCTCTTGGAACTTTCCGAGATTGCTGAAAAGATCTCACTCATAGCGGATTACATACCCGATCAAAGGGAACGGCTACTTAACGTTGAGGAAGTTGCCTATTACCGTGAGCTCAGAAACGTAGAGAGCATCTTAAGATTGTGCCCGGACAGAGAAGTGAAGAAGAGTATAATGGGATATGCCTACACCGCGTTTCACAAGCCTCCGCGCTGGGTGAAATTCGTCGCCTCCGCTTACACCTGTGCCTTGCCACCTGAATTCATAGGTTTGGGTGCAGCTCTGAGAGAGATAAGGGATACGATAGGCGAAGGATGTTTGAACAGGTTTCTGGAAAAGATCTACCCATCCATTAGAGCTGATATCAAATTCGCATCGAAGTTTCTAGATAAAAATCTCGACAGTAACATATTGCTAACACGTAGACTTTCTGAGAGCATGAACGAATTGGAAAATTTTCTCGAACTGGATGAGCCTGACAATAGGTACTTGGTGCTAAGCAGATTGGCAACATCATACATAAGGAATATGCTAACTGGAAAAACCTCGAGGAGCAAGAAGTTAGCCATCATGTTAAAGGAAGGAGAAGTAGCAGAATATCTTAATGGGCTAAGCAGAGAAAATCTGAGTAAAATGATCCTTGACCTTGGGAAGATGAGGAGATCCCTTGCCTAATTTCACAGAGGCGACGATCAGAGATGAATGGATGGTACGAATCCAAGTTTAAGGGAAGAGTCAACTACTTCGATCCCAATCATCCGATGGAGATCTCCATAGACCAGAGAGACGAACTTGTAGCGTATTGCCAACCGTTCGTGAAATACATTGATGACGCCTACTTCAATGGGTTGAACATTAGACTGTACACGAATATCGATCACGTGCACGACTTCTGGTGCGAAAACTGGTGGCCCCATTCTCACACAGTTATGCCGCACGGTTTGGTTTACACTATAGATGATGGGGGCAAGATAAACTTCAGAGATTTCTATAATGGCCCACTGGAAAAGCCTGAAATAAACGCGGGAGGCTTCTACAATAGAGAGACGAAAACTGCGGTTATTTTCAACAACGACTATTATGGGCAGACGAAGCCTGTAGGCCTCGGAATAGCTGCAGACATACTTGAGGACCAGTTCGGAATACTTTCAGTTCATGGAGCCTCAGGAGCCGTGAGCGGTAAAGGATTCCTCCTTATTGCGCCAACAAACACGGGAAAGACTACGCATTCCTACGGCCCGGCGATCTATCACCCTGAAGGCGAATTTCATCAGGATGACTGGATCTTCGTAAGGTTCGAGAGCGGAAAAGCCTTCGGATACCCATCTGAAAGAAAGTTCTACATGAGGACAAACTCGATCAGAAACTTCCCGTGGCTAGAACCTTTATTCAGAGCGAACAAGCTGGAGAACGTGAAACCTGACGATCCGACGGAGAATTTTCTTCCAGACCACCCAAGGGTTATGATAGATCCGAACTCAATGCTCAAACCAGAAAAGGTTGTCTCCGAGATCAGGATAAACAAAGTTTTTCTTCTTAAGCGGGACCCCGAAGACAATTCGGTGGCAACCTCCCTAGAGCCGAATGAAGCGGTAGAAGTTCTTAGAAGAGCCCCAGAGCGGTGGTACAACAATTATCTAATCACGTATGGAAAGAGGAAGGAGGAGCGGAGAGCCCAGCTCTTCCGAAAGCTCTTCGAATTGGCTGAGCCCTATCAGATAAATATCATAGCTGACGTTGAAACGGTAAGAAAAATCATTATAAAGATAACGAGAAGCTAGATTGAGCTTCGTTTAAACTTGACTGTGCCGCATCTTGATGCAGATCTTAACGTAGCCTCAGCGATCTCTAAGGCTTTTAAGCCGTCTAAACCTGTTACGACCGGTTCCCTATCTTCCAATATGCACTCTACAAAGTGTTTAAGTTCAAGTTTGAGCGGTTCTCTCCACTCTTCCCTCGGAGTTAATGTCTGACCTTCGGTTTCTATGCTCATCTCTTGCGTAATGTAATCTAAGGATATTATCGCCTTGGCCCCCGTTACCGTAAGCTTCCTGATCTTGTAGGGTGTCAGCCAATTAGCCTCTATAAAGGCTGTTCTACCTCCGCTGAAGGTCAACATTATCTGAGCATAGTCCTCAAATCGTTCGTGTTTCAAACGTCCCGCATTTGCATAAACCGCTACAGGATCTTCTCCTAGAATGTACCTCATTATATCTATGTCATGTATAGCCGTGTCTTTTACAACTCCGATGTCACCTATTCTTTCAGGCCATCTTGAAACCCTCTTCGCCGCGGCTGAAACTATAGAGCCTATCTCGCCGTTGTCTATGAGTTTCTTGAATCGTTGAACTGCCGGATTGAACCTTTCGATGAACCCTACGGCTAAATGTCGCTTCTTCTCATCCGCCAATTCCATAATCTCGCGGGCCTCACTAACGCAACTCGCCATAGGCTTTTCAACGAAGACGTGCTTTCCAGCTTTCAAAGCCTTCATAGCCTCGTAGGCAAGACTTGTAGACCATACGCAGAGAGTTACGGCGTCAATCTCCTCTTTTCTGAACATCTCTTGACTATCTGTATAGGATCTTATCCCAAACTTCTCTGCAACAGCCCTGGCGATTTCAGGATTCACATCGCAGACTGCTACGATCTCGGTGTCAGGTAGCTCGTTGAAAACCCTTACGTGATTCCTTCCCCAGAAACCAATCCCGATGACCGCGACTTTCAGCTCTCTCATCTTGTCCAGAGCCCCCTCCCTAGGCCACGGTATGTGAACCCTTTCCTCTCAGCCTCTGAAGCGTCAACGACGTAGCTTATATCAACTATTGAAGATGGCTTCCTCATCAAGAGACCTATTCTTCTGAAGTTCAAACGCCTAAACCTTTCGTGGCCAGCAGCTATCAGTAGACAATCCATCCCTTTTACAGCGTTCGTCAACGTCCTCTCGGCAGGGTAACCTAGATCGGTTAACTCTTTATACGAGAAAAGCGGGTCGTAAACCTTGACGAGCATTCCTTTGTTACGTAAAAGCTCAATCAACTCTTTAATGAATGAGTCCTCAAATTCTTTCACATTCGGTCGGCGAGAAACCCCGAGAATAAGGATTCTAGACCGCCTAGCGCTCCTGCCGCTTGAGCGGATGGCATCCTTAACTAGGTGGAATACGTGATTCAGGAAAGCGTCATTTATCTTTCTGGCAAGCATAGCGGCGTGGAGTTTTATCCTTAGATTCTCCGCCTCGTCGATAAGAAGATATGAGTCGTCTGAAATGTGTCGACCGACGATGTCAGGAGTAGGCAGATGGCAAAGAGACCTCAAATTGACAACCTTTCGTACCTCAGCAAAGTCTATCCCAGCCCTTTCACAGAAATAGGCAAGCTCATTGGCTAAGGCTGTGTTTGCGTCTTGATAGATACACTGAAATAGTTTAATGGCCTCAGCCGTCTTCATGTTACTCATCTGGACGACTTCTCCCTTCGTGAGAGTCCTCAAAAATGCCTCGGTTAGATCTGAGCTTTTTTCGTCAATCGCACCGAAGACCTTTGAATATTTGACCACGTCCTGCAATCCCGTGCCAGAAGTGACTTGAGTTGAGCAGTAAGCCAGAGCGAAGCCGTTTCCGGCTTTTAGCCCGGACGCTGTTTCCAGAGTCTCCTTAACTAGTGTTTCAGTTGTTCCAGGAGCTACATCACTCTCGAGGATAATGAGGACTCCAGGATGAAGATTTAGGCCAACGTCCCTACAAACCTTCTCGAGACTTGAGTAATCTGGCTTTTTCTTCTCGTCGATTTCTGGAGGAACATGCAGCAATATGATATCGCTGTTTGTTACTGCGTTCCTGGTATCAGTCGTGGCTGCCAGACGGCTTTCGCTTACATTTCTCGCCAGTAAAGATTCAAGTTCCAGATGAGGAAAAGGAGACAGCCCCTTCGTCACTTGGTTCACGATGGATTGATCAGGATGGACGCAAAATACTTTGAATCCAGCCTCGGCAAGCAGACAGGCCGTCACTAAGCCTAGCCGTTCACATCCAACCACGCTGACAACGATCTTTCTTCTTTTCTCTGGGATATTTAAATCGTTCTCATCAATCATCGTCTTCTCCATCTCTCTTCACTCCAGATCTCTCTTGTGCAACAGTCAAGAAGGGTGATAAACATCAGAATCTTCAAAACCAACTTAAGAGGCTTTATGTGTTTGAAAGCCTTAGAACGTTATCCGCTATAACTCTTACAGGATCTTCAAATTTCTCAACTAGTCTTCGAGCCCTTTCGCTCTGCCTTTTCCTTATGAAATCTATCCTCTTGAGCTGATTGGCAATTTTCTCAGCGGTTTTTTCAGGCGTTTCTTCGCGGGCGATCAATCCCTTTCTGATCAAATATTTTTCAATCAGAGTGGGCTCTCCTGGGTAACATGAGAAGGTTGGCACTCCGAGTAGGGCAGCCTCGGTGCTCATAGTTCCACCTGCGCCGACGAAGACTGTTGTGTAGGAAAGAAGGCTAGGTCCATCGATGAGGGAATGGCAGACGATGACTTTTTGTTTAAAGTTTTCCTGAAGAACTTCTGTTTGTTCCTTATATCTCGGTATGATGACGATCTGGACGTCCAGGCTTTCTTTCAGAAGTCTTTCTACTATCGGGGTCACCGAAGTTTCCGCAGAAGCTTTTTCCAGGAGGTAAGCCGCAAAGGATTCTTCCGTTCTGAAAGTCAATATGGGCTTGGACTCATCTAGATTGAGTAGCTCCAATACTTTTCTATTCGGCCTAAGATCCTTCAGCCAAACCCAAGGGTCAAGGGCGTTGTACTGGATTATCTTTTCGGGCGATATTCCAAATCCTAACCAGTATTCTTTTGGGATGACTTTAGGCGTGAAAAGGAGCCTTGACAATGGAACAGTCAGTCTAGCAACGGCTTCAGCATGTGGGGAATCATTTATGCAGATGTGTGGGATACCCAATCCGAAGGCAACGCGGGCCATCTCAGGAGAAGAGAAAGAGATGGCCACGTCTGGCTTTAGCTCTTCAAGGAGGAGGGATAGTTTTTGGACCCTACTTGCATGGGCTTTCAACTTGCCGCTCAACGTTCCTCCACCATGCTTTCCGACGGTTATTGCATCTATGGTCTTGAGTTTTAGGAGCTGAAGGACTTCACGGTATTCTCGGGTTGTTCTGAACACTTGGTGGCCTTTTTCTTCCAAGCTATTCGAGAGCTCGGAGAGAAACATGCCCTGCTTCGGGGTCAATATATCGATTACTGCTTTCAAGTTGGATCTCATCATCCGAAGATGACACAGTTCGATGGCTTTGAAGTATGATGAATTCGAATATAAATAGGGAATGCTATCTCCGTTTCAGGGCACCCCAGAAAGTTCTTTTCACAATTTCCCTCCAGATCCAAAGCCAGAGGAGGACCAGCAGAACGCTGATTACGCTTTTTGCAGCGTTGGATATGCCGTGCCCGACTGATCCTAACGGTAAACTTAACGGGACGATCCATGTATTTATAGTCCAGAGTCCGAGGAGCATAAAGATCCATACAAACAGTAGGATGAAGACGAAGTCCAAAATCCTTCTGATCATGCGGTCACACCAATAGGTACATTGTGAAGAGTGCGAGAACCCCTGATATACCGGACAATACTAGAAAAAGATGAGCTGCTTCCTGCTCGGTTAAGGGGCCTCTTGCCAATATCATCCGAGCTAGGGTTATCGGTGCCTTCCGGTCCTCGGTCGCCATTATCCTTCCGTCCTCGAGGAGATAGACGGGGCGGGGAACTTCTCTTCTTTCGTAGAGTTTGCCGATGGTTGACAAGCCGAAAAAGGCGTTCATTATCTGGGGCATAAAGGCAACAACCGCGACTATCTCCAATCGACCTATTATGGCTGTTGCTCCTAGGGCGGCTCCGATGCTAAGGCTTCCAATATCGCCTGAGAATATCTTCGACGGATACTTGTTGAAACAGTAGAAAGCCACAAGCGGGCCTAGGAGCCCTAAGCACATTATCATCGCGTCCGTGTGCTGTAGGAAGGCGGCAGTTATTAGCAGTATGAGAGTGATTATCGAGGATGTTCCGGACATGACGCCATTAAATGGGTCCATCATGTTGATGGCATTCGATGTTACAGCTATCGCTATGGGTATCATCAGGGGGTAGATGATTGTTAAGCGGGTTTTACCAATGATCGGCAAAGCTAGATGAGGATCGTATGTGCCGAGAAACAGAATTGGCAAACCTGCAAACAAGGTGAGAAACGGCTTCATCTTTGGGCTAAGCGTTTTAAAATCGTCAAGCGCTCCGACAATTCCGGCCGTTAGGGTTGTTGCTAGGAAAGCCTCGAGGACGAGTACTTTATTAGGGAAAAGTGGGAGAGCGACGAGTATGCTGGTCGACAATCCGACGAGTACGCCGATGCCCCCCATCTCAGGGATAAGAGGACGGTTCCTCTTGTGAACATCGGTTCCCACTATTCCTAGACTTTTCATCTTCTTCATAACAACTGGTATACTGAGAAAGCTGACGAGGAACCCAGAAGAGAGCAAGATCAAGAATTTTAAGTATTCATATGATTCGTTCATCGGGGAGGGTTCTCCTATGCCTTGCAGAGCGCTAGTCGGCTAGGCTCGATTTGCCAGCTATTTCAAGGGCTTCTGCCTTATATTTATTGGTAGGGTTTTCTCGTCGTCTCTGAACTGGAAACATCGATAAAATTTTATCCCAAACCCAAAAAACGACTCCGTTCAGAAAGACTTAGCGCGCTTTTTGTTGTACGCCTTACAATCTCAAATAAAATATTCCTTTGAGAATGCGTACAGATAATAGTCAATATCGTGCGCTTCATATTCTTTTGCT
>CAZQDW010000084.1:4190-7082 GCA_964592315.1 uncultured Candidatus Bathyarchaeia archaeon | reverse complement strand
TGAACATGAGGGGTAGAGGAGAAGAGATAAGGAAGATAGCAGATTCGCTCATCGGTTGCAAGGGCGTCAGGCAAGGCAAACTTATCATTAGTCCCATAAGAATAGAATGATAAACTCTAAGGGAAGAGATGCAGGAATCCTTCACGTCTTGCTCCGCGATCCCAAGTATCCGGCCACTCCTCCCATTTGGAGTTAGGCTTTCAATATGGCAGACGAGATTAGTTGAGACTGTGGACGAGTGGCGGATGTCCGCATCTAGGCTTTCCGTCACCTCTATTGCATATATAAGGCGCGCGACAGGAAACGAGGCAGTCTTAAAACCAACCCTACGATGAAGCGCAACATTTCCTTTTTCCTTACATCGATCCGCCGGGGTCATCAGAATAAGGCTGGAACTGGTCCTCACTTGGATCCTTTTCGTGAAAGATGGAAAAAGTGTCACCAATTTACAAATAGTAACACTTAAATAGTCACGAAGCATATGTCGTATGAGGGGAGGCGACCCCAGTGCACATACCAGACGGATTTCTCGATATTACAATTTCCGCCGTCACCTACGCAGCGTTCCTCGTTTACGGAGGCTATGCCTTTAAGAAGATGAGAGCTGACCTGACCGCTGAACGTACCTCGCTGGTGTCCGTCTTGGCCGCAGCCATCTTCGCTGCACAGATGTTGAACTGGCCTTTACCTGGAGGCACTAGCCTCCACTTTGTTGGCGGAGCATTGGCTGGAATTATGCTTGGTCCATGGCTTGGCTTCCTCACGATATTTCTGGTGTTGCTCATACAGTGCTTGGTTTTTCATGATGGTGGAATAACTTCCCTTGGAGCTAATGTGCTTAACATGGCCATAATAGATGTGGTAGTATCTTATCTGGTGTATCGGGCGCTTGTCAGGACCTTTGGAGCGAAGGGTCCTGTTCAGGTAGCGGCGGCTTTCTTCAGTGGTTGGTTGGGGATAACACTTGCCGGAGCGGCTTGCGGCTTGGAGATCGGGTACTCGCCGTCGTTTCCATACGGCATCGCGGTCACTCTGCCAGTGATGATCGGATGGCATACCGCCTTAGGCATCATCGAAGGTATGATAACCGCTCTGACTATCTTGTATCTGACGGAAAAGGCGCCTCAACTTATATCTCCGGAAGTGGGTGGGAAAGAATGATTTCTAAGAAAGCTTTGATTGCGATCTTGATCCTAGTTTTCATCAGCCCTATTTTCGGGGTAATTCTCGCGGATATGGTTGGCTTCCACGAGCCATTAGATATAGCTGCCGAAGCCCTCGACCTAAAAGATTTGTCAAAGGACATCAATTGGACGCCCTTCTTCGACTATACTGTCCCCGGTTTACCAGCCGAGGCGGGCTACATAATCGCCGGCATCCTAGGGATCGCAGTGATACTATGTGTAGGTCTAATCATAAATAGATTAGTGAGGCGAAGTTGAAGAGTCTTACCGCAAGATTCTTGGAAATCCTTGCTACAACTGTCGATTCATTGAATATTGGGTTGAACCCCACGTTCAATCCAACGATAGCTGTGGTTTCTGCTTTGATACTTACGGGAACAGTAGCCTTCAGTAAAGGATTCACACTCCCGGTGCTAATATTGGTCGTGAGCGTCATGCTGATCTTACTGACTCGCTCACCAATACGCACATGGTGTAGGATTCCACTATTGATCTCAGTGTGGGCTACCATGGTCTCTGTTCCCTTACCTTTTATCACATCTGGGCAGGCAATAACCCACATGTCATTGGGTTCGATAAGGTTAGAATTTACTCGCGAGGGACTAGATATGATGATAACGTTCGTATCGAGAGTCACCGCCGCAGGCGCAATATTTACTTCTTTTGCCTTCATAATAGGTTGGAGAGGAATCGTGAGAGGATTAGAAGGTCTACGAATACCCCAAGAACTAGGTTTGCTCCTAAACCTCTCGATTATCCATATACCACTTTTCCTCAGAGAAGCTGCAAAAATGTTGTCAGCTAGAGAGTCACGCATTGTTCGAAAGATCAGATTGAAGGAAGTTTGGGGAGTGTTATCCACGGTCGTGGGTGATCTCTTACTTAGAAGCTATGAACGAACGTGGACACTTGAGAAGGCTATCAAGGCTAGAACCTTTACACCGGCAGGCCTTTCTTGGAAGACTCCTTCAGCCGCGGTGGGAATTAGAGACTTGCTGTTATTGTCATTTTCCCTGTGGATTCTGATAGTAGCAGTTTTGGGCTGGGTGTGAACGATGGCGCTAAGAGTTGAGAATATCCATTTCAAGTATCCTGGCGGCGTAGAGGTCTTGAAGGGGGCAAGTTTCTCCGCAGATAAAGGTGAGGTAGTGGCGGTGATTGGACCTAATGGGAGCGGCAAGACTACCCTCCTACTGGTCGCTGCTGGACTTCTCGAACCTCAAAAAGGCCTCGTCCTCTTGAGGGAGAAGCCTCTTAGAGAACAGCTGCCTGAAGCCCGCAGGAGGATAGGTCTGGTCTTTCAAGAGCCGGATGACCAGCTCTTTAACCCAACAATCTATGACGAGATAGGTTTCGCCCTTCGGCAGCTGTTGTCTTCTGAAGGCGAGGTGGACAAGAAGGTTAGACAGGTTGCGGAAGAGTTCAACCTTACAGGTCTGTTGAGCAGACCACCCTACAGACTTAGTGTGGGCGAGAAGCGCAGGGTAACCTTCGCATCTGTGTTGGCCTACGAGCCAGATGTCCTATTGCTTGATGAGCCTACAGCTAACCTGAGTGGCAAGTATATAGAGGAAACTGAGCAAATAGTCTCGAATGCCAAGGACGCCGGCAGAGCTGTCGTGATAGTTTCACACGATGTGGAGTTTGTGGCTAAGGTTTCGGATCGGGTTTACGTTATCAAAGATGGGTCCGTGGTGGGAGGGTCAAA
>CAZQDW010000084.1:0-4090 GCA_964592315.1 uncultured Candidatus Bathyarchaeia archaeon | reverse complement strand
GATCGAGATTTTGACGTTACTAGGACCTACTGTTGTAGCTGGAAACATCACCATTAAAGTTTACGACCCAGAAGGATTGCTCTATGTAGAAGGGACGTCGGACGAAAAGGGGAGATTCAGTTTTGAGCTACCAATCCCATCGAAGCCTGGAAGATGGCAAATCACGGCTAAATACCCTCTTCCACTCCATACGGCCAGCCTAGAGTTCTATCTGGAGCGTTCGATCATCGTTGAACAAGCGCCTGAAGAAGTATGGCCCGTATACATGACCTTGATCGCCGGACTGGGCTATGCCATCGGCGTCGCTGGGATGGTAGTTGGCTACCTAGGCTGGAGGGCCAGGAAAAAAGCCCTACTCCGACCATAATCGTGTGGTTCAATCTCCGTTTAGTATCGTTAGGCAGCACTCTCCTCAGAATTCTAAGCACGGAAAAACAACTGAATTGCGGATTCATCCAAGCTTGACGGTTACTCTAATTATCCGTGCGACCTAGATATTTCGTTGCAAACTGATTGCTGTCTGCGGTGACGCTACAATCCTATGTGATCGTTCTTCTTATGGTCGAGTATCAAGTACGTAACAGGTCATCTTTTTCTCTTTTGTGGCATTTATCGCTAGGGCTGTACGTAGCACTGCTGGCTCCCCTGAGATGCAGACAACATCGGCCCTCGAAATAAGCTCTTCAGATTCCTTCACGACCAATTCTGGATCTGTTGGTTCTACTTTGGAGACGAATATCTGAGGAGAACGAAGACCCTCCGTTAGCAGTCTCTTTCTCAACGGTTCGATTTTCGCTTCAAAATCAGATTCCGTAGCAGGTATGTAAAGGGTTGTTAGTCATACGTGTTTACTAAGGTGTGAAGCTGGCTCAAAAAAGGCATGGAAAGGCGTAGCCGGCCTAAGATGTCCTAGCACCCCATTCGAAAATTATCTTCCTCACATCAGTGGCAGTCTTGCGAACTATGTCTTCTCGCTTCATAGAAGGGATACAACGTAGCTCGACGCCAAAATAGTCTCCTATTGCCGGCTGTATTAGGATCTCATTCACACTCCCTAATGTAAGGTAGGCTGTGTCAAGATATTTGAAACTTATCCTCCTTAAAGGACCTCTCTCTGTCACTCTTCCTTCGAGTCTAACTTCGCTGACAAAGTCAGATTCGTGCAACCTTTCAAGTACGAACCTCGTGAACGGTTCTAGTTCTCTGGGTATGATCTTAAGAGGCAAGTCTGTTATCCAAGTTTGAGTTGTTGTACTGGGCTTCATGGCTTCACCCGGTCTCCACCTTCTCATCAGCGAAGGCGTAGTTATCATGGATGCTCGCGTTGAAGGAATAACCGAGGCGAGGATCGCCGTGAAATTTGAGAGAATAAGAGCTATGACTCCCCATTCGACTGAGACTTTCTCTCTGACTTGAAGCATGCCAAAGAACGTGTTTGATACTGATCGGTAACCTAGGATTCCTAGTAGATAACCCAATCCTCCGCCAGTGAATCCGATAACAACCGCCTCAGCCATAAACAGGGCCGCAATGTGAGCTGGGTTCAGCCCTACCGATGAGACTGTTGCTATCTCACTTCTCCGTTCTTCAACCGTACTTGACATTGAAGTGGAGATGTTTAGGATAACTAAGACCATCAAAAAAGGTACTAATCCGGCTCCCTTCTCTTCGATAAATCGCCCGAGAAGTTGCAGATGCAGAGAGCCCGGATGCGAAATGTAGACTCGATACTCCGTAATCAACGTAACCATTCTGGCGAAATTGGAATATACTTCTGGGCTAGGGTTTTCAAGCTGGACATTGACTCTTGAAATGACCACATTTGGCATCGTCAGAGCCGTATCATAGTTGATGATAATGACTTGATCGCCCCTAAGAGGTAGCGGCCCAGCCGCGGGGTCCAGTCTTTTAGGAATGAACGGTTGTCCATCCACATCCCCAAGTATCTCTAAAGCCTTTGGGTCGAAGAAACCTCTAATAACAAACTCCTTTCCAAAGCCGTGCAGCTTGTCCCCGATTTTCAATATCCTATGGAGATTGGAATTGATGAGAATACCGAGGTCGTCATCGTCTCGCAGGTAGTCACCCTCGGTAACGATTCTGTGGAGATGCGTGAATATCAACTCAGGGCACGGTCTGATTCCAACTACGCCTAAAACAAGGATCTCTTCACTGGCATTTGTATAAAGAGAACCTATTGGCTGTACTAATGGAATATTCTCTGCCTTTGGAGAGATCAAGAATACGTCTTGCTGGCCTTGCAGCCACGTTATGAAGGACGAAGGGAGGGAAAGAAAAGAAAGACTAGAGTAGGGTGGGACAGATCTTATTAGAAGGGCATCAGTCGGAATTGCAGGCCTTAGGGGTTGGGTTATGAGACCGTAGCTGGGAGATATAGAGGTGAACGTGATGAATCCGAAAATGAGTACTGTCATATTTACGAGGCTTAATATGGTCCTTAATTTTCTTCTCCTAAGATTTCGAAAGGCCATGGAGAATGCGACGATTATGGCGCTCCCAAACTGAATGGACCGAAGTTGACTCACCTTTTCAGAAAATATACGCGGCAATACCACTGAGGCAAATTGTCGCACAATCAAAGCAAGAAAAGCGGACAAGACAAGCCATGTTTGTGAGGCGATGTGGGATCCAGGAAACAAAGAGTAGAAAGAAAAGAACAAAACAGCGTAGATAATGACGGTAATCAGCAGATTGACGGAGAGAGAAAGTGTCTTTCTCCGGGGCATAGCTATCTCTATGGAGCTCTCCCTTTCCGTTATGAGGTGGGCGAGTGCGGAGGCGATGAACATGAAAAAGAACGGCAGTAGTAAGACTGTTTGGGAGCTTATTTGGAACAAGCCTCCGAGGTAATTTTCAGTCTTGCTGATTGAGATGTAGGCACCGCGCATCTTAGCGAAGGATTCATCATAGAGCCCCGTCTTTATCGATGCTAATGACGAGTCAACTAGGCCATATGCATCTAGAAGGTCTTGTCTTTCAGCCGCGACCAGAAATCCAGCATGTTCAGCCTCGCTGAGTATGGAGAAAGCCGAATCTAGCATCTGCCTTAACCTTGCCAGATTAGAGTTTAGGCTGTATTCTGTAACATCAACATGCAACGTTTCACCTTGAGATAGATTGAAGTGAGCCGTTTTTCCTTCGATCGTGAAGGTATCAGAGACATGAGCCCGAATGTTCTGAGCGAATATAGTGATGATTACTGCAGTGTTGGCCGGAATCACTACAAGCCTTTCATTGAAGTCGAGCCACTTAACCAGGTCGGTTCTGCTTCCATAGGTGGTTACAAGGTTGTCACCCAAGGGTCCGTCTGGTCGCATAACCGTGAACCTATATTGATCGGCCGTTTCCGTGCTTTCGACAAACCGCACATTCCCGTCAAGATAGAGTGAAGCTCCTCTTTTCAGCACAAATGTCAATGAGGTTGTGGATCCAACCTGCACATAGGTGGTCGATAGTGAAGGTACGTAATCTATCCCCGTTGTATCTGATCTGTCGAGAAGTGCATAGATGAAGTAGGTGTCTTCCTGGTCAAGAGTGAGACTAAACTTCCCTTGAGAGTCAGTTGTCGATCTTCTAACCACTGCTCCAGCCTGATTCAAGACAAGGACCGACGCATTAGATAGCTGATTTCCATCCTCATCACGAACAGTGCCAGTGATAATTGCTGAGTCTTGTCCTCTTACATAATTGGCCTGAACGGTTATCATGAAAAACAGATTGATACAGATGAGACAGATGGCTACGGGCTTACTCAGCAATATTCGCATTTCAAACCATCAACTAGGCTAATAGAAAATAAGATTTTTAACATTATAAAGCTATATTTCACACTTCTCACATCATCATTTTTCCCAATTAACAACTGTTTGGGGAGCGGCAAATTAATATGATGTTTGGCGCGCTCAAGGTTGGAGAAGTTAATCAATATTTCTAAGGGGCCAAAAACACAAAAAAGTAAAAGGGGAGGTTTGGTGCGCATTCTCTTACTTCTATGTTGGGAAGAGGTTTCCGTATAGTTGTAGGTTGTGTAGGCCGCCGAATACAAAGTGTAGCATGTACATTATCGTGA
>CAZQDW010000083.1:0-7098 GCA_964592315.1 uncultured Candidatus Bathyarchaeia archaeon | reverse complement strand
GACTTCGCATGCTATAGCCACATCTATGTCACTTTTCAAGGTTCGGGTAAGTGCGCATATCTCCGCCTTCAATCCGGCCTTCATCAGGTCTTTGAGGGCTTTTTCCTCACCTATTGACGCTGATGGGAAACCAGCCTCTATGGCATCTACGCCCAGCTTGTCAAGCTGTAGCGCTATCTCCATCTTCTCTTCGGGTGTGAGAGAAACCCCCGGGGTCTGCTCTCCATCCCTCAGGGTGGTATCGAAGATTCTAACATAGTCCATTTCTCTAGCCTCTCTTTTGCATTCTCAAACCTATACCTTCTTAACCTCCTCGGCTATAGCCTCACCCATCCTATTGGTTGTGAGATTGCCGCCGAAATCTGGGACTGTTAATCGTTTACGGAGAACCTCTGATACTCCGGCTTCGATCGCTCTGCCTGCCTCTAAGCAAGACTTGTCGCTGTATCTCTCCCCTAACCATTCTAGCATCATCTTTGATGCGAGGACCATAGAGCAAGGATTCGCTGTGTGTTTTCCAACTCTTGTGGGCGCAGAGCCGTGTATGGGCTCAAAGAGGGCAAATGTGTCGCCGACGTTGGCGCCGGGTGCCATGCCTAGCCCGCCTATGAGTTGAGCAGCCTCGTCTGAGAGAATATCACCGAACATGTTCGTTATGACTATAACATCGTAGGTCTCCGGCTCCTTAATGAGCCTCATAGAGGCCGCATCAACATACTGCTCGTTGAAGGATATATCTTGATATTCGCGTGAAACTTTTCTACACACATCGGCGAATAATCCGCAAGTCTTCTTCAAGACGTTAGCCTTATGGACCGCCGTAACCTTCCGTTTGGTGTTTCTGATGCGGGCAAGCTCAAAGGCCTTTCTCGCTATTCTTTCGCATCCCCTCCTCGTGATGACCCTCAGCCCGACCGTCACGTCTTCATCAAGGTTGAACTCGAAACCCTTGTATAGATCCTCCGTGTTCTCTCTCACAAACACAAGGTCTATGTCGTTCCTCAAGCAGGGCACTCCTGGGTACGACTTTATCGGGCGAATATTCGCATACAGATCGAACATCATCCTCAACCTGACGATTACGTCGGCTGCTGTCTCGCCCACCGGTCCCTTCAGACATACATGAGAGTCCTTTATCGCTCTGATCGTGTCCTCTGGAAGCGCAACACCTCTCTTTTCGAGGCATGCGTCGCCTGCTTCCAGCCTCATAAACTTGAGATCCAAGCTAAACCTCTCTTGAACTGCATCCAGAACCTTAAGCGTCGTATCTGTCAGTTCTGGCCCAATCCCGTCTCCAGGAATCAGCGCAACTTTATAGGTTGTCATTTGGTCTTCAGCCTCTTCTTCAGATTCTCTATTAAACCTCCATCTTCGATTATCTCTAGGATGAAGCTCGGAAGCCTCGAAGCTTGGAAGGTCTGATTCCTGGATAGGTTTGTCACCTTTCCTTCGGCCAGATCTACGACCAATTGATCTTCGGGAGCCACTGTATCCTGTATACTCGGACATTCAAGTACTGGCATGCCTATGTTTATCGCGTTCCTATAAAAGATCCGAGCGAAAGACTCAGCCAAAATGCATCTTACACCAGCATGTTTTAGGGCTATGGGGGCTTGTTCACGGCTTGACCCGCAGCCAAAGTTCTTCCCCGCCACAATGATCACGCCGACTTTCGCTTTCCCCGTAAAGGTTGGGTCTAAACCCTCCATGGCATGTTGAGCCAGCTCATCCGGGTCAAGCATGGTTAGGTATTTTCCCGGGATGATCAAATCAGTGTTAACATCGTTTCCAAAAGCCACGGACTTCCCTTGGACCTTCAAAGTTTCTCTATCCCCCCAGTCTTCTCGGGTCGGTTATCTCGCCCATGATGGCTGAAGCTGCAACCGTTGAGGCCGAAGCCAAGTAGATTTCCGCTTGGGGGCTGCCCATCCTCCCGACGAAGTTCCTGTTGGAGGTGCTTATACACGTCTCTTTTGGGGCTAAGAGTCCCATGTGGCCACCGAAGCATGCTCCGCAAGTTGGGTTGCACACAAAGGCTCCCGATCTAACGAATACTTCTAATAGACCTTCCTGCAACGCTTCTATGTATATTTCTTGCGAGGCCGGCGTGACTAGGAGCCTGACGCCGTCGTTAACTCTCTTATCTTTTAGGAACTCCGCTGCTAACCTCAAATCCTCGAGACGGCCATTAGTGCAGGAGCCGATGAAGGCCTGATCAACAGGGATGCCCTCTACCTCTGATATGGGTTTCACGTTGTCTACCGTATGTGGACAAGCGACTTGAGGCTCCAGACTGTCGACGTTCACTTGGAGTGTTCTTTCATACGCAGCGTCTGCGTCACTTCTAAGTTCCTTGAATGGTTTGTCTGTTCGGCTTTTAACATAAGATGATGTAATTTCATCGGGGTTGACTATGCCTGTCTTGGCGCCCATCTCCACAGCCATGTTACATACAGTCATTCTTCCGCTAACCCTCATCTTCTGTATGCTCGGGCCTGTGAACTCTACTGCTTTGTATATGGCTCCATCAGCGCCTATCTTCCCTATTATGTTCAATATCAAATCCTTGGGCGTTACAAACCTTTGTAACGACCCGTCTACTTCGATTCTTATGCTTTTGGGCACCTTCAGCCATATCTTCCCCGTTGCAAAGACGGCGGCCGTCTCTGTAGATCCGATTCCAGTTCCAAAAGCCCCGAAGGCACCATAGGTACACGTGTGCGAGTCAGCTCCAACTATTAGTTCGCCGGGTCTTACGTGTCCCTTTTCTGGCATAACCTGATGACAAACGCCGCCTACTCCGATATCGTAGAAGCATCGGATGTTCTGCTCTCTTGCAAATTCCCTCATGATCTTGTGGAGCTCAGCAGATCTAACCGAGTCTGCTGGAACCTGATGATCTAGGATCATGACTATGCGTTTGTTATCCCAGACTCTTTCAATCCCGATCTTGTGGAAGGCTTCTATAGCTAGTGGTCCGGTTATCTCGTTTACCATGGCTGTGTCTACTTTGGCTTCTACTATCTCGCCAGGTCTTACTTCATTCGTTCCAGAAGCTGCAGCAAGAATCTTCTCGGAAATGTTCATGCGTTTCCCTTTGAGTGGAATCCCTTGGATTATTTCTCGATGCCAGCCATCTTTCTGATGAACTTTCCTACCCTCTCCAATTCATGGTTCTCTATTGCTTCCATGAATGCCTTCAGGTTTTTCTCGCCCGTCTTGTGTTCGTCTATCCATTCCTTGGAAAATTTGCCGCTTCGAACGTCTCCCACGGCCTTTCTCATGTTCTCCTTAACGTGATCGTCAATAATTCTTGGACCAACCGTCAAGCCCCCGTATTTTGCTGTGTCGGATACCGCCTTGAGCATCCCGATCATCCCTCTCTGATAGATGAGGTCCATGATCAACTTCGCTTCGTTGCAAGCTTCGAAATATGCGAGCTCGGAGGGATAGCCAGTCTCGACAAGAACCTCGAAGCCCTTCTTGATCAGCTCGACTAGTCCTCCGACGAGAACGGTCTGCTCACCGATGAGGTCGCTCTCAGTCTCGTCTTTGAATGTGGTCTCCAAGACGCCGGCTCTTGTGCATCCCAGAGCTTTCGATATGGCGAGCGCCGTCTGCTTAGCTCGACCAGTATGATCTTGATATACCGCCACTAGGGCAGGCACGCCAAAACCATCTCGATAGGTCTCTCTAAGCCTCAATCCGGGGCTTTTTGGGGCGACCATTATGACATCGACGTTCTTCGGAGGAACTATCTGTCTAAAGTGTATGTTGAAGCCGTGTGCGAAGTCCAAGACTTTTCCCTTTGTAACGTGCACAGCTATGGACTTTCGATATACTTCTGGTTGAACCATATCAGGGATCAAGATGAAGATTATGTCCGCCCTTGTCGCTGCTTCTGATATGGGGTATACTTCAAATCCGTCTTTCTTGGCCCTGCTCCAAGAGCCACCTTCAGATCTGAGACCGATTATCACGTCCAATCCGGAATCTCTCAGGTTTTTCGCCTGAGCCTCTCCTTGGCTTCCGTATCCTATTACGGCTATGACCCTATCTTTCAAGGGATCTAAACTCACGTCCGAATCGAAATATACCTTTTTCATATGATTTCCTTCTTTATCATTCCATTCTAACTGATCTCGTTCCTCTTGAGAGGGCTGTTATGCCCGTTCTCGCCATCTCCTCTAGCCCGAAGGGCTTCATCAGGTCCAAGAAAGCATTTATCTTATCGGAGTCACCGGTTATCTCGATCATGAGCATGTCGGTTGAGACATCTACCACACGGGCTCGGAATATGTTGGCATAGTTGATGATGTCGGACCTAACTCTGGCATCGGGGGTGTGAACCTTGACCAGAGCCATCTCCCTGATGACGGCAGTGCCCGGGTCCAGCCTTCTCACCTTGACCACATCGATCAATTTCCTCATTTGCTTTACCACCTGCTCGACAACAGTCTCGTCTCCGTTTACAGTTATGGTCATCCTCGCCAAGTCTTCCTGTTCAGTGGGGCCCACAGTGATGCTTTCTATGTTGAATCCTCTCCGTCTGAACATGTTCGAAACTCTGTAGAGGACACCTGGCTTGTGTTCCACGATGGCAGCAATTATGTAGGATTCTTCCTTCGCCATGACAATCACTCCCAGATCATGTCTTTGAGGCCTGAACCGACTGGAACCATTGGAAAAACGTTCTCGTCCGGAGAGATCGGGACATCTATTACTGCTGTAATGTGGCTCTTGATCGCCGTCTTAACAGCCTCCGAGAACTCGTTGAGGGATTCAACTCTGAAACCTTGGGCTCTATAAGCCTCAGCCAACTTAACGAAGTCAGGGACTCCCTTCAGCTCACTGGCGGAATACCTTCTATTATAGAAGATCCTCTGCCACTGGGCAACCATGCCAAGCATAGAGTTGTTCAGGACTATCACGGTGACCGGAATGTCCTCCAGAACTGAGGTGGCTAAGTCCTGCTCGGTCATTATGAAGCTTCCGTCGCCTGCTATGTCCACAACAGGCTTGTCGGGGCAGGCAACCTTGGCACCGAGGGATGCTGGAAACCCGAAGCCCATTGTTCCAAGTCCTCCCGAGCTGATGAAGGTTCTGGGTCTATAGGCCTTGAAGTGGAGGGCCGCCCACATCTGGTTCTGTCCTACTTCAGTGGTCACTATGGCGTCTTCGGGCAGATTTCTTCGGAGCTCCTCCAGAATTCGCGTTGGTTTCAACTCACCTTTATTATTGTTTGGTCTGTTCTGAAGCTGCTCCTTTAGCTCTTGCACTCTCTTTAACCACGGGGAATCTTCTTTCTTCTTAATCTGCTGAGCCGAGGACTGATATATTGCTTCCAAGGCCATTCTTGCATCTGCCACCATGGGTAGGTCAACCTTTGCGTTCTTGCCGATCTCAGCCGAATCGATATCTATGTGAATTATTTTCGCGTCGGGGCAGAACGTATCCAGTCGCCCAGTTGTCCTGTCTGAAAATCTCAAGCCCGCAACTAGAAGAACATCCGCTTCCAGTACAAGTTTGTTTGCAGCGATGGTCCCATGCATTCCGACCATTCCGAGCGATAAGGGATGATTCTCGGGGAAAGAGCCCTTTCCCATCAAAGAGGTCGCAACGGGAGCCATCAACAACTCAGCCAGATTCAAGAGCTCAGCAGACGCGTTCGAGAGTATAACCCCGCCACCAGCCAAGATGACTGGTCTCTCCGCCTGGATCAGCATCTCAGCCGACTTCTTGACCTGGAGTGGATGCGGGTCGTACCTTGGCTTGTAGCCCCGAATCTCGATGTCGTCTGTGAACTCCATTTCGGCGGTTTCCGTCTGAACATCCTTAGGTATATCGACGAGGACGGGCCCAGGCCTACCTGTCGCGGCCAAGTAGAAAGCGGTCCTCACTGTCTCAGGAATGTCTGAAGCCTTCTTAACTTGGAAATTGTACTTTGTGATCGGCGTCGTGATCCCTACGATGTCAGCCTCTTGGAAAGCGTCCTTCCCTATCGTGGGTCTTGGAACCTGACCCGTAAAAGCGACAACTGGCGATGAGTCCATGTAAGCGTTCGCGATTCCTGTCACCAGATTTGTTGCACCTGGTCCCGAGGTTGCCATGCAAACTCCGGGACGGCCGCCGGCCCTAGCATAGCCGTCAGCAGCGTGCGCCGCACATTGCTCGTGCTTCATCAAGATATGCCTTATACTGGAGTCATAGAGCACGTCGTATACTGGTAGTATGGCTCCTCCGGGTATGCCGAAGATTACATCGACCTTCTGTCTCTTAAGCGCCTCCACAAGGGCTTGCGCTCCCGTCATTTTAGCCATCTAGAAAGCACCTCCACTTCGAATAGTTCCGGCAAACATGCGATTTTTCGGACAAAATTTCTTCGGGATATGATTGAGACTTTGCAAGTTCTAACGAATTCTCTGGGAAATCACTTTGAGCTATGGAGGAAGCAACCCCTCCGTACCCGATTATCCCTCACTTTCTATCCTCCGTCGGAACGAAGTACATAGTTGTACGCGCTCTTGCCTTAAATACTTTGTGGCGGTTGGGTTCATTTCTTCTGGTTTGTTAATAGGACGTTCATTCCGCTGAGCATCGCCTCAACGCTGGCCATCACAATGTCTCCGTGAGCTCCTAGGGCTGTTGCTGCCCTGTCGCCTTTTCGGAGTCGGACAATCACCTCGACCACCGCGTCGGTGCCGCCTGTAATGGCGTTCACGTGGTACTCTTCAAGCCTGATCGGTTCAACAGCTGAAACAGCTTTCCTGATAGCGTTCATGGCCGCATCAACAGGACCTATCCCCGTAGCTGCTTCAGTGAGTATCTTGTCGTTAAGGTTCAGCCTAACGGAGGCTGTCGGAGTTACCTTGTCTCCTGTTACGACGGTTAACTCTTCAAGTCTAATAGAGCGGAGTTTCGGGAGTTCCATAACTGTCTCCGCCATGGCTTGTAGGTCAGCATCTGTGACGCGTTTTCCCTTGTCTCCCAAGGTCTTCACACGGGAGAAGATTTCCTTTAACTGTTCCTCGTTTGGGTTGAGGCCCATCTCGTTTAATGCTGCTTTTAAGCCTCTGGAACCGGCGTGTTTGCCTGCTG
>CAZQDW010000082.1:3459-7163 GCA_964592315.1 uncultured Candidatus Bathyarchaeia archaeon | reverse complement strand
TGCATATAGTGAAATGCGAGACTCATCTCATCCACCCTTAATCAGGTGAGCACCATCAAGCCGACAAATGTTGAAATGACCATTATCAAGACCATCGATGCTGCCACAAGTTTAGCAACACCATAGAGGAACTCCGTCAACTTACCAAACGTACCAAGTCCAAGAACCGTGACTTTGACCTTTCCGTTCGTGTATGCTACTTCCGCTTCCTCTAAACTACGCTTCGCTTCATTAACTCCATTGATAACACGGGTGAGAATCTCGTTTTCGTCTGCTGCCTCACCTACAGGGTAGTATCCCAGTCTTGCTGGAACAATTCCATTCACCATGTGAGTGTCTGTCGTCATAACTTCGCCTTCGTCCACCCCGATTTTCCGAAGTTCGCTCAACAGCTTCTCCCTGAATCCTGTTTTCATATTATTGCCGTCGATTGTAATGTACGCTGAAAGCTCGCCTTGGGCTTCCACAAGCAGGATCACCGCTCCTCCCAGTCCAATTCCTTGACTCAATCTATACGGACTCAGATCGACTTTCGAAGTTCCTATCTTGAAACTTGACCGGCTCGTTCCTGAAGCAGTTTCAATTGACCGTCGAGCAGTCTCTACTAGACTATCTATCTCGTCTCCAGTCATAACTCTAACTTCGTTTATGCTGTTATGTGCGTCCACTACAGCTACCTTCTTGAAGTATCTATTCGCTTCGACGCTTATTGAGAACCCCACCTCTAAAGGAATATCTTCCATATCTCTCGGTGAGAGAGTCAACGTTGTCAAAGCGCAATCTCCAAAGACTTGGCAGCTCGCTTGCGCTAGTTCGCTCTTCCACCTTATGAAGCGACTAGCCTTATCTGAGAAATCTGGTGCGTGAAGTAGCCGCAAAGCTTCCCTAAGAACTGTTTCGTTCTCTTCTTGGGAGATAAGGTTCAATTCATGCCCCGAGACTCCATGAGGAACTGAAACCACGGCGCCGGTTTTACTCTCCAAGACCTTTTGAATCAGCAAGGGGAGGACGCTACTTCCCACGTTCAAGAAGGGACCTGGGTGAAAGTTCGATATTGTGATAATGGCTTTGGGCCTATGGCTGTTCTTGCTTCTAAATTGTAAGAGCGAAACGCTCACATTCTCACGAATGCCAAGTTCTTTCAGGTAATCCTCAAACATCTCGTTTCTACCATCAAGCCAATCCAGTAGGAACGCTCGGAAAATGCGGAGTGGAGAAGATCCAATTTTCATTAAGCCTTTCCTTTCGATGTAGATTAGAAGGGTCGCTGTCAAGGTAAATGCCACAGACGAACTCAATAGAAACGAGGCTAAGCCAGTGGCCATAGGAAGACGCCAGAGAGCTATACCTGCGAGAGCGCATGCGAACGGTTGAGAGATTGACGATACTACTCTACGCCCTAACGTAGCCGTCGACATAGATAAAGTGGATATTGTTCGCACGGGAAGGACTATGAAGAAGCCTAGATAGAACGGAAGCTCAGGGAAGAGAATTCCGTTCAGCCATCTAGAGGCTACTCCCGCAACGATCATGACGGCTATCCAGAGTAGGCAGGAGAAAAGAGAGAGAGCGAAGCATCTTCTCAGATAGAAGAGAGGGTCCCTCTTTAGCACGAGGGCGTGGAGAAGAAAATCAGAGACTATGCTGGGGATGGTGAGAACGATCATCCCGAATGCTAATCCGTTGATCAGCGCTTCGGCTGAGAACTTGAAAAGGGTGAATGCGAGGGCTAGTCCAAGCAGATTTGTTGTGAAGATTGAGGCTAATATTCTTGGCATGGAGGGAAATGCGACTTTGCGAACAATCTTGTAGTATGGTACAGTTCTTCTTATCTTCGCATGACTTGAAAAGCTCATTTATAGAGTGCCTCAATGAAAGGCTTACTTCGCCTTCGCGATCGCTTTGATTACCTTCATAATCTCTCTCGACGATCTTTCTACTAGCGTTCCCGTGACAATTATATCAGCCCCGGCCTTTACAGCGGAACTAGCAGCTTTGGGCGATCTTATCCCCCCGCCGACTATTACGGGGATCTCGATCATCCGTTTCACACTTCTTATCATTTCAGGTGGAACAGGCTTCTCAGCTCCTGACCCTGCCTCTAAGTATACAAAGTGCATCCCTAGATATTGAGCAGCTAACGCGTAGATCGCTGCGAGTTCAGGTTTCTCGTACGGAATCGGGCGAGCTTGACCTATGAAGCTGGCCGCGCTAATGCTTTCGCCGACGATCAAGTAGCCAAGAGCGATAGCCTCCAAACCGTACCGTTTGACCAATGGCGCTCCCAAAGCTTGAGCGCCTGTAATGTAGTAAGGATTCGAAGAGTTCATAAGCGACATGAAGAAGACAGCATCCGCATATTGGCTGATCCCAGTAACATCATTAGGAAACAGGATTACCGGTATGCCTACACTCTTTTTGACCGCCTTGACCATATTGTCCAAGTGGTAGACCGAGGTCGACGTTGAGCCACCTATCATTATCCCAGACGATCCGGCTGACTGAACAATCTTCGAGATCTCAATAGCATTCTTAGTATGGAGCTTCTCAGGATCTAAGAGAGTCAAGTGGATTGCTCCCTTGTTTTTCAAGGTTTTCAACAAGTATTCTTTAATGGAGCCTCTCATTCTCTACGATGCCTCCTGAAGGAGTAAACGAAGAACCCTTGATGAGAGAAGGGGATGCTTCAACAGCATTTCAACCATGCGTCCCACCTCGAGGCCGCCTGCCAAGTTCGTCAAGTCCTATGCGCCAAGAACTTCTATCAATCGATTCAGATCGTTATCATCAAGTTTCTTATAAACCTGGGCGAGTTTCAGGCTGTTTTCAATCTGTCTTCGTAGGCGAAGTTGTAACTGTCATCATATTCAGAGAGTCTCTCTCGGTTCAAATCGTTTTCTTCAATAGCTCTAGCGCAAACCTCTCCAGCAATCTTCCCAGCTATCAAAGCTGTGTGAATTCCAGCACCCGTCAAAGGATCGCCTAGAACCGTCTTAGGTCATCTCTTTCTTTATCAGACTGATGTTCCGCCTAAGTAGTTCCAGATTCATCAGAAAAGGTACTGAGGAAGGCTCTCTTCTTTCTTCCTCTATCTCAAATTCAAGCATCTTTTCAACATTCTTGGTTAAGCCAAACCATCCCATCCCATCTGTAATGTAGATAAGCCTATATTTTCCGCGACAAACCCTCTTCAATTCTATGAAGTGGCGAACGACTTCTCTTATCTTCGACATCGAAGTCGTAAAGTAATTGGTCTCTATTACGAATTGGATGCGCCTCTTTGAAATCAGGACAAAGTCAAATCGTTTCTCTTCTTTTTTCCACAACTTCTCCGTAGTATAGATATGTTCGCTCGGTCCTACAACCAATGTCCTCTGATTCTTAATGGAGCTCTCCAAATCCTCCACATCCTTAACATCGTCATATGGTTCCAAAACAAACCCTGCTTCTTCGAGAATTTCTTTGACCTTTCTCGCTCCATACTCCCCCCTTTCACGTTTGACTATTTCCACATTCACCGTTCTGAGGCTTCGTTCAAGCGAGTTTCTGATAGAACCGGTTTCTATCAGCCTTGTCAAATCCTCATTTCTGACAACGAATTCGCCGATTCTGCGAGAAACCGTAAAATCATTCTCTATTCTTGCTTTCCATAAAGGCCAGCGACTACTTTCACAGCCCAAATAATTCGTCACAACTTTCTTGAA
>CAZQDW010000082.1:2823-3449 GCA_964592315.1 uncultured Candidatus Bathyarchaeia archaeon | reverse complement strand
ATCAATCTGCTTCCGGTCAAATAGAAAATGAACAAGCTCCAGATTGGTAAAATGAAGCTGTCTATGTAGATGCGTCAATACGAGAAAATTGCGAGGGTCTTGCCTTACAAGTTCAGCCACTTTATCAATGAGGTCCTCTTCGGTTTCGTACCTTCCCTTTAGACTTTGAAGGTTCTCAACAGCTGTCCAGAAGGCATTTTCTCCGGCAAAGACTTGCCTGAGAAAAGGCGTGATCCCCTTTGTCACCATGCTTTCCGCTATTTCACACGTCAGGTCTAGAGTGGCGTAGAATTCCGCCAGCCTTTGCCGCACCCTATCCGAGCTCATATCCGAGTCTAATCAAACAGCATCTTTGCCGGCTGAAAAGTCTTGCCAAAGCAAGAGCTTTATAAGTAGAAAACAACATATGTTGCTCCGGCGATTTCATGGGACAAGTCAATCTCCAAATCGACGACAAGCTAGAGAAAGAGTTCCGAAGGGTAGCTGCTGAGAGGTTTGAAGCTAAGAAAGGTTTCTTGAAAAAGGCTATAGAAGAAGCCGTCAAGGACTGGATTAACAAAAATCAAAAGAGGTCACAACATGTCTGAAAGATACATTCCAATGAGAGAAATTACAGAAAACGACCT
>CAZQDW010000082.1:0-2813 GCA_964592315.1 uncultured Candidatus Bathyarchaeia archaeon | reverse complement strand
ATAAAGCAATATCAGCCGGGGCAGTTCGAGCTGGAAAGAACCAACACTTGGTCCTTCCCAGAAAGAGGCAAATGGGCGACACATCAGGGCAATTTCAGAGGAAATTGGCCCCCTCAAATGGCTCGTAACATCATTCTGAGATATTCCAAGCCGAACGAAACAGTTCTAGACCAGATGTGTGGGTCAGGCACGACCCTGATTGAATGCAAACTACTTGGCAGAAACGGAATAGGAGTCGACATCAACCTGAACTGCATCATGGTCACACGTGACCGACTCAATTTCGAATACAATCCACTGGATTCAAACTTTCCGAAAGTTTCGGCAAAGACCTACGTAGGAGACGCGAGGAACCTCAACTTAATTGAAGACGATAGTATCGACCTCATTGCAACTCATCCACCGTATGCCAACATAATCGCTTACTCCAATAGAAGAAGCAAAGTCACAGGAGATCTTTCCTTCGCGCTCACCATCGAAGGATATTTGGAGGGGATGAGAGAAATCGCGAAGGAAAGCTATCGTATCCTTAAACCTGGAAGGTTCTGCGCAATATTGGTAGGCGATACCAGAAGGCATAGACATCATGTACCAATAGGTTTCAGGGTGATGCAGGCCTTCCTAGACATTGGTTTCATTCTGAGAGAAGACGTAATGAAATACCAATGGCAAACGAAATCTACGCGAGAAAAGTGGGAAGGCCTCTCAAAGCTCGCAGAGAGATGCTGGGTCGACATAGACACGAAAGAAAAGAAAGGGCATTACACGGACTTTCTACTCCTCTTTCATGAACACCTATTCATATTCAGAAAACCCGGAAAAGGAGAAGAACTGGCAAGGTTGAAGAATAGCATGAAATGGTGGAACGGTTCCTTCACTTTTCTCAGATGAAAAGAACTATCCGAATCGTCTCTATATGAACAAATAATCGTGAAAGAGGCTTAGTCTTCGATATTCAATTTAGGAAGGAGATCTCAGTAGTTTGTCCAGCGCACAAGCCTAATCTTGATCTGGCGGGGATTCTTCTCGTTGATCTCATGCAATCTCGATTGTCATATACAATCGCCGCCATCGCGCATAGAATTTTCAGCGCTACAGCGTTGATAGTCAATTTAGTCTGCGAATTGTGAAAGTCTTCTTTGAAAGACGCGTGAGTCTTTTATCAATAGAGCAGATTACTTACCAGTGTCAACTGCTTTTACAACTACCAATATTGCTACACTAAACTAGTAGTAAGGAAACTCTGGACGAACCTTGGGAACCGGCGTCGGGTCAAGTTAACAATGTGCACATCGAAGATCTAACATTGCTCCAACACGCCTACAGTCATTTCCTAAGCTTGACCCGCACCACTTGATGATGGATGCGAAGTTGGTCTCTTGGGGTTCGAACCCACCGCAAAACATGGTTACTTTCACCGTTTCTTTTGGAGGAGGCTATTTCGATTAGTATAGCAAATCTCTATTAGGAAGTAGCGTTGCCTCAAGAGAATGGGACGACGAGTTGAAGGTTGCGAATCTTCCCAGTTCTAGGGGAGCGGGAGCTAAGCAGAAGGCATATGCTTTCTTTGAGATAATTCGACCAATCAACTGCCTTATGATTGGCTTCGGGGTTGTTATCGGCGAGATCATAGCGTTAAACGGTCGCCTGACTCTCCTTCCCGCCCTAGTTGGGTTCTTAGTCGCGTTTTTCCTTATGGCCGCGACGATGGTTATGAACGATTACTATGACCTTGAGATAGATAGGATAAACAACCCTGGGAGACCGATCCCTTCGGGGATAGTCTCTCCCCGTGAAGCTCTCAGCTACAGCTTTCTACTAGCCATCATAGGTTTGGTTTTTGCAGCGTTCACAAATGTGTCTGGGTTCATGGTTGCCGCATTCGCATTAGGATTAATGATGTACTACAACACAAGAGGAAAAAGAACAGGGTTTTTTGGAAATATACTGGTTAGCATCTGTGTAGCACTGCCTTTCGTCTACGGCGGCATCGTTGTAAACAGCGTCAAACCCATTCTAGGGCTCTTCTCAATAATGGCGTTGCTCTCAAACCTAGGGCGGGAGGTTACTAAAGGAGTGATGGACGTTGATGGAGATGCTTCGAGGGGCGTTAAAACAATTGCAGTATTGCACGGGTCTTCAAAAGCATCTCGAATCGCCGCGCTTCTCTTCTCTCTCGCTGTGCTGATCAGTCCAATCCCAATCCTATTGAATATGGTTTCAACTCTCTATATGCCTCTGGTAGCCGTGGCGGACGTAGGTTTCATTGCGTCCTCAATAGTCTTTGTCAAAGATCCTTCGCGTAGGAACGCAAAGACTGTAAAGAGCTTAGCTCTCATCTGGATGACTATCGGGCTAGCAGCATTCGTTGCCGGAAGCTACGGTATTTAAAGGCGTCTATTAGTCTTATAGGCAAGAAAACATTTTTACCTAATGCCTCGCTGTATAGTACCTAATGAAGACGGCAACGATGAAGAAATCGAGAGAGAGAAACCAAAGATTGAATTCTCGAGGGAAACGAAAGCTCTCGAAGCATGTATTGCTGATGTTTCCTCAAGAAATAGTCGGTGTTTTCGCTCGTCTTCCCAAAGTGTTCAAGAAGCTAGACGTAGATCGTCTTCTAGGCGATACCATCTCAAGGAGTATGAAGTGGCGCTACATACGTAGAATGGAAAGTCTCGGACTGGTTAGACATACTACGAAAAAATACTACAGGAAGATCTACGACAATATATCTGACTGGATTGAGAAAGACGTTGTTCCTAGAATTAGGAGAGCGGAATCCCTAGAGTACTTGCAGATACCTAAGAGCT